>NZ_JBFRKH010000021.1:0-143415 GCF_041469265.1 Shewanella sp. 10N.286.51.B2 | reverse complement strand
ACAGAATCTGTTACACCCTCTACAGTTGACCAGTTTTTGTTTAACACTATTACTGCACATTACTCATTTTTTTAATGGTTAACTTTCAAACTGTATATTACAACTTCAGTTTTGCCATTAACATCTGAATGAAACTGCTGACAGATAAATTCCATTCCTATTTTCTTCATAATTTTAATTGAACCTAAATTATCCTTATCCGCTATTGCTGTAAAACGTTCAATAATTGGTTGTTCCTCTACCAATAATTTAATCACTGCTTTGGCGCTTTCTGTCGCATAACCTTTCCCCCAAGCTGATTGTTTGAATCGCCAACCAATTTCAAGATTATTAAATTCAGGGGTCTCACTGAAAAAGCCCATGGGCCTAATCAATATCCAACCAACAAAGTTATCACGACTATCAACAGTATCTAGTTCTCGCTTTTCAAACACCTTCCAAAAGCCCCACCCTTTGGATGGCGTTAAATAACTTGCCAAACGTGGTATAGAAATATGTTCTATATCAGATTTTGAGGTAGGTTTTCCGCCGTTTATATATTTCATCACATCGGGATTTTGGTCTAGATCGTAAAGTAAATCGGCATCATCAAGCGTCATAATAGCAATTGATAATCTGTCTGTTGCTAACTGGGTTTTCATAACACCTACTTCCAATAAGTCAAACACAATGGCAAGATTCTAAATTTTAGATATAAAAAAAGGAACCCTAAGGTTCCTTTTTTAAAGAATAATAACTAATTACTTAGCTAAAGCTTCTTTTGCTTTTTCAACTAAAATTGTGAAAACAACTTTGTCGAATACAGCGATGTCAGCCAAAATTTTACGATCGATTTCGATCGAAGCTTTTTTAAGACCGTTAATGAAACGGCTATAAGAAAGACCATTTTGACGAGATGCCGCATTGATACGTGCAATCCAAAGTTGACGGAATTGACGTTTCTTTTGACGACGGTCACGGTAAGCATATTGACCAGCTTTAGTTACTGCTTGAACAGCAACACGGAAAGTACGAGAGCGAGCTCCGTAATAACCTTTGGCTAATTTAAGTACTTTCTTGTGACGAGCACGAGCGGTTACACCACGCTTAACTCTAGGCATTGTTCATATCTCCTTTAATTAAGCGTATGGTAGTTGACGTGCAATTGCTGGCACATCAGACTTAGCTACTAAACATTTAGCACGTAAGTGACGTTTACGCTTAGTGCTCTTCTTTGTCAAAATATGACGTAAGTGTGCCTGTTTGCGCTTGAAACCATTAGCGGTTTTTCTGAAGCGTTTTTGGACACCCTTATCTGTTTTCATTTTAGGCATTGCTAAAACTCCGCATTGGGACATTAATAAAACGTAAGGCGAGCAAAACCCTCAAAAAGGATTTTGCTACTTTTTAATTGGTTGCCCTACTATTTCTTTTTAGGTGCTAGGACCATAACTGCTTGTCGACCTTCCATTTTCGGGAAAGATTCAACAACAGCATATGTTTCCAAATCTGCTTTGATACGGTTCAAAAGATCCATACCTAAGCTTTGGTGTGCCATTTCGCGACCACGGAAACGCAGCGTAATTTTCGCTTTGTCCCCATCTTCTAGAAAACGAATCAGGTTGCGTAGTTTTACCTGATAGTCGTTTTCATCAGTGCCAGGACGGAATTTAATTTCCTTCAGCTGGACCTGTTTCTGCTTCTTCTTTTGTTCTTTTTGAGCTTTCGCTTTATCAAAAAGGAACTTACCGTAGTCCATAATGCGACAGACCGGAGGCTCAGCGTTAGGACTAATTTCAACCAGGTCTACACCTGCTTCATCAGCTAATTCTTGAGCCTGTGAAATACTTACGATTCCAACAGATTCGCCTTCGATATCCGATAGACGAACTTCTGGTACGCCAGTGATTTCTTCGTTAATACGATTAGGGGCTGGCTGTCGCCCTGCTGCTCTCTTGATCTTTATGACCTATTCCTCCAACAAAATTAGACTACGGCTCGAAATTTGTTTTTGTATCTTGGCAATAAAATCATTGATTTTAATCTTGCCTAAATCGATACCGTCACGTGTTCGTACCGCAACTTCCTTATTTTCTATCTCTTGATCACCAACGACCAATAAATAAGGTACACGCTTTAACGTATGTTCACGTATTTTAAAGCCTATTTTCTCATTCCTCAAGTCTTTAGATGCTCGAATGCCACTTTCTTTGAAAGTTTTAACAATTTCATCTACATAATCAGACTGTTTATCAGTAATGTTCATAACAATTACTTGCACTGGTGCAAGCCATGTCGGGAATTTACCTGCATACTCTTCAATTAGAATACCGAGGAAGCGCTCAAGTGAGCCTAAAATAGCTCTGTGAATCAT
Source organism: Shewanella sp. 10N.286.51.B2 (assembly GCF_041469265.1). NCBI lineage: Bacteria > Pseudomonadati > Pseudomonadota > Gammaproteobacteria > Alteromonadales > Shewanellaceae > Shewanella > Shewanella sp. 10N.286.51.B2. The sequence goes on along the minus strand of NZ_JBFRKH010000021.1, from coordinate 141,062 downwards.
AACCGGTGTTTGACGAGTGTTATCTTCAGCAACATAGGTAGCACCTAAACGTGAAGGTAACGCATAATCAAGTTGCACTGTACCACATTGCCACGCACGATCTAAGCAATCATGCAAAGTAAATTCGATTTTTGGGCCATAGAACGCACCTTCACCAGGTAAAATATCAAATTCGATATCATTAGCCTTAAGTGCTTTCTTTAATGCTTCTTCAGCACGATCCCACATATCGTCATCACCAATACGTTTTTCTGGACGAGTTGATAATTTAACGACGATATTTTCAAATCCAAACGTACCGTATGTGTCATACACCATTTGAATACATTCACTGACTTGTTCTTGAACTTGGTCATCGGTACAGAATACGTGTGCGTCATCTTGAGTAAAGCCACGAACGCGCATTAGGCCATGTAAAGAACCTGATGGTTCGTTACGATGACAACAACCAAACTCAGCCATTTTTAATGGCAAATCACGGTAAGACTTCAACCCTTGGTTAAAGATCTGTACGTGTCCCGGACAGTTCATAGGCTTAATCGCATATTCACGGTTTTCACTGTTCGTTGTGAACATCGCATCAGCGTATTTGTCCCAATGGCCAGAGCGTTCCCACAAGTTACGATCCATCATTAATGGACCTTTAACTTCTTGGTAAGTGTATTGCCCTAGTTTTTGACGAATAAACTTCTCAAGCTCTAAATATAAGCTCCAACCATCATTGTGCCAAAACACCATTCCTGGCGCTTCTTCTTGCATATGATAAAGGTCTAACTGTTTACCAATTTTACGGTGGTCACGTTTAGCCGCTTCTTCAAGACGGTTTAAATGTACTTTAAGAGCTTTTTTGTCTGCCCAAGCAGTACCGTAAACACGTTGTAGCATTTTATTGTCAGAGTTACCGCGCCAGTATGCACCAGCAACACTCATTAACTTAAAGTTTTGACAGAACTTCATGTTAGGTACATGAGGTCCACGACACATATCAATATATTCTTCGTGATGGTAAAGCGCTGGGGTTGCATCTTTGCTGATATTTTCATCTAAGATTGCAATTTTGTATTCTTCACCACGAGCTTCGAACGTATCACGGGCTTCTTGCCAAGAAACCACTTTCTTAACAACGCTATAATTTGTTTTAGCTAATGCTTGCATACGTTTTTCTAACGCATCGATATCTTCTTGAGTAAGCTTGTGATCTAAATCGATATCGTAGTAAAAGCCATTATCAATAACTGGACCGATTGCCATTTTAGTTTCAGGCCACATTTGCTTAATAGCATGACCTAATAAGTGCGCACAAGAATGGCGAAGGATTTCAACACCCTCTTCATTTTTAGCCGTAATGATTGAAAGTTCTGAATCTGTGGTAATTAAATCACAAGCATCAACGAGTTCACCGTTCACACGACCAGCAATACACGCTTTAGCTAAACCAGGACCGATGTCGGCAGCGACATCTGAAGTAGAAACAGAATCGGCAAACTCACGTTTGCTGCCATCAGGCAAAGTAATAATAGGCATTTCATTTCCTTATCCAGTGGTGACCCACACGTAGGGCCACTTGGTAATTAATATATAAAAGAAATGCCACCGAACATCAGACATTACAGGAGTCTGAGTCATAAGTGGCATGAATACGCATTGTATGTGAAAAGGCCTTTTGCAAGCAAGCTAACTCAGTCGCAAAATTGAATAAAACACCATCACAACAGCTTTTTACACTTCTTGGATGACTCGATTAACTTTTAATAGCCAATGCAGCTGCTACCTCAACTGACAACTTTGGCATTACGCGAGTTTTACTAATGTTTACTATACTTAATTCCAAGCTCAATCCTGCTTGCTGCTAAACGGTTAAAGGTTTTTTAGTTTTGCAAATGCTTTAATGTTAAATACTGGGGGAAGTTATGAATTTAGTCAGCCGAGTAATAAGTTGTCCGCATTGCGGCCATAATCAACATGTTCATATTGATACTAGTTGTGGAGATCAAGAGTATTATGATGATTGTCGAGTGTGCTGCAATCCAATCCATATGCGATTGCAAGTAAACGATTCAAATAGAACCATTCAATTATTTATAGATTCTGATGAAGAACAGTTCTATTAACAGTTGAACATGTAAAAACCTGCTTTAATAGGCTTAGATGTAGTAGCTTAGAATGTGTCATCAATCTAAGCCTTTGTAGGCTATTTTAGCAATGATTTTTTAGCTAAAATTCTTTCTACTGTATCGACTATAACTTGAGTTTGACTATCGATTTCGATATTGATTTTGTCACCCAGTTTGCAGTAACTCAAATTAGTTAATTTGAGCGTTTCTGGGATCAAATGTAACTTGAACTGGTCTTGATCAATCTCTCCTACCGTTAAACTGCATCCATTGACGCCTATAAAACCTTTATAGAAGATATAATCCATCCATTTAGCCGGTACTGTTAATGTTAAATTGTAATGCTCATCGGTATGACTTATGTGGGTAATTGTTGCCATGGTATGAACATGACCTGACAAAATGTGGCCACCTATCTCTTTTCCGAAGGTCAAAGAACGTTCAATATTGATTTTGTCACCCGGTTCAATAAAATTTAAGTTTGTTAGCTGTAAGGTCTCTTCCATTACATCAAAATAAACTCTATTATTCACCAGCTTTGTGACCGTTAAACAAACACCGTTATTTGCCACACTCGCACCAGTTTCTAAACCATGCTGTAGCTCTCCTGGAATATTAACTTCAAATGTTTTTAAACCACTCTGTGCTTTAATTGTAATAACATCACACGTCGCTTGTACGATACCAGTAAACATATTTGTGCTCTTTAGTTGAAGGTTTTTAAATGAATAACACAGGCTTTCAGGCCAAAAAATTAATCCAACTGGCAATGCCAGTATTAATTGCTCAAGTTACCCAAACAATGATGGGATTTATCGATACTGTTATGGCCGGTAGAGTCAGCGCTGTCGATATGGCTGCAGTCGCGATTGGTACCAGCTTATGGTTACCTGCTTTATTGTTTGTGCAAGGGCTACTGTTGGCATTTACACCAGTGTTTGCCCATCATCACGGCGCTAATAATCCAAAAGCAATCCAACCCTTGATGTCGCAAGCATTCTATATTGCCATAATTGGCAGTGTTGGTGTGTTGTTGTTCCTCTCATTTGCTAAAACTATTTTTACCATGATGGCTTTAGAACCTGAATTAGCCGAGTTAAGTGCAGGCTATTTACATGGTTTTATGTGGGGTGTACCTGCATTTATTTTGTACCAAATACTACGGGGCTGCTCTGAAGGCATCTCTTATACATTACCGACGATGGTTATTGGCTTTGTCGGTCTTGCGGTTAATATCCCTGCCAACTATATCTTTATCTATGGTCATTTCGGGGTCCCTGCGATGGGCGGTGCTGGTTGTGGTATTGCTACTGCATTAGTGTTTTGGGCAATGTTGATTGCCATGATGATTTACATGCAATTCCATAAGAAATTTGCAGAGATAGCGCCATTTTCCAAATTAAATAAACCTAATTGGAAGACGATATGGGAAATGATGAAACATGGCACCCCTATCGCTATGGCATTATTTTTTGAAGTCAGTCTATTCGCTGTTATTGCCTTATTATTAGCGCCCCTAGGTGCTAATGTCGTTGCTGGGCATCAAATTGCCCTCAACTTCTCATCAATCGTATTTATGTTGCCATTATCAATCGGTATTGCCGTTTCGATAAGAGTGGGTTATTACCTCGGTCAGGATAAAGTTGAAATATCCAAAATGGTCACAAAAATAGGACTGATATTGGCATTTTCATTAGCGGTGGTGACGGCAATCATTACTGTATTGTTCAAAACTGAAATAGCCCTGCTTTACAATAATAACCCTGAAGTCGTTGCACTAGCGGGTAGCTTAATGTTCCTTGCTGCTTTATACCAATTATCTGATTCTATCCAAGTGGTCGCAGCTGGTGCACTACGTGGCTATAAAGATACCAAGAGCGCCTTCTATATCACCTTGGTGTCATACTGGGCTATTGGTATGACATTGGGCTACATATTAGCTAGAACTGATATCATTGTGCCCGCTATGGGCGCTCATGGGTTCTGGATTGGCTTAATAGCAGGTTTAACCAGTGCCGCGATATTGTTCGCATTGCGTCTAATCTATATTCAGAAGAATGCCAAATTTAAAGCGGCATTTGAAGACCATAGCTAAAAGTGATTGTGTCAATGCAGTGGTAGAGCGTCGTAATCGTAATTAAAAACACTTGAATACGACGCTATACAACTCAATTTGCACAGCAAATAGCCACTCGTTCATATTTTTGATTTTTTTGCTTGCATCAAAACACGTATCCCGTAAGATATCGCTCGTTCCACAGATTACATGAAGATGTCATCTTACAACAATACAACCGTAGCTCAGTTGGTTAGAGCACTACCTTGACATGGTAGGGGTCGGTGGTTCGAATCCACTCGGTTGTACCATATTATTTGAAAGACACGTTACAACTGTAGCTCAGTTGGTTAGAGCACTACCTTGACATGGTGGGGGTCGGTGGTTCGAATCCACTCAGTTGTACCATTTTTTTTGAGATTGCTAAACACAATACAACCGTAGCTCAGTTGGTTAGAGCACTACCTTGACATGGTAGGGGTCGGTGGTTCGAATCCACTCGGTTGTACCATTCTTTACTTGTAACCCTCTGTAAAACATAAATAAAACATTCCTTATAAAAAAACAAACCAAATATTACTTGTGCCCAATAGTCAAAACTCCGTGCCAATTAGCTTTAAATCCATATTACTTATCGTCAAAAACACTTAGTTAAACCACCCTTCTCTATTTCGTATAACAAAACCTATAATCGACAGATTTATGCCAAAAGTGCCGATTGTGCCAAATCTGTGCCCAACATGTTGGCACAGCGTTTAATTAAGCTAAATTTTTATGACCCCCACCTTAAACAAAAATTATGGGCAAACATATAGTCATTAACTGGATAAAGCCTACTTTAGACAAACCTTACTATTTGGGCATATTTAGCTTTTCTTAAACTGTGTGAAAGTGCTGTCGGTTATACTTTTCTGATAATAGATCTGCATGCCACTCATACTGTTGAATGCACCGCTACAATAATTAATTTTAAAAGGCTTTATTAGCCAGGGCGATCGCATGAGTTACTGAGCAGCATTTAACTAATGTGAGCTTACTAATCAATATGAGGCCGAGGAAAACACTTGGCTATTTAACCGTTAGAAGTTTTAACGGGCAAGCGTGTGTCGGTTATGTCGAGAATCTAGGGTTTGATGCGGTTATTTATTGAAAAGTACAATTTTCTCAGCTTTTTGCTCATCAATAACTCGATGTACCCAGCCTTTAGTATCAGTAGCTTCCAGCATTCCACATAAGCCAATGCTTAATTTATCCGCTTGAGCTCCTTGTTCAATTGCTTCAGAAAAACCATGACCCGACTTAATTGCCCCTTTATCAGAGATAACATATCGATCATGGAAATACTTAGCAGGTGCAACTACAATTGAAAATTTTGGAATGTACTCGAAAATTTCAGTATATTCTTGATTAAAAACTCTGGCTGGGTCAGCAGTATTTATACTTGTTACTAAGGTAATACTATTAATTGAATGAGAACATTGAAGCTGTTTGAATATTTCTACCAACACCGGATTAGCAGCCAATCTGAAATACTGGTCAACAATTAATAAATCACCTCCGAATCTTAATAGCGTCCCTATTTGTGAAGAAATTTCGGCTGCAGTTTTATTAATTTGAATAGTCGGTGGTAGATCCCATTTTGCGTGACCTTCAATAAGATCATCATATTTGATAGCGTCTGCAAACGTTTCTGAAATGACAGAGTTGAATGCTAGATGTGTAACCTGCTTGGAACACCAATCGGACCAATTTTCCGCATTTATGTGAACTCGATCAGTTGGAAGTATCACGTAGCCTTGGTTTTTATTTCTTTGAAGGTTATTTAAAAAGTTGGTAATTGATTTCTTTCTTATTGGTTTAAGATTTTCTGAAGCTTTTGCAGCTTTAAAAGCTTCCTTCGCCCACTCTCTTACTGGCGCAATAACGTAACGTCCTGACTCAAATCCAAATCGTTCTTTTAATAAGCCATAATAGTGAAACTCACTAAGGCAACGAGGGTCAAACGCAACTTCTTGATACATTAGAATAACTCCTCGTCGCGTTCATCAAAGAAGCCACCAGGCCAGTCATTCTCAAAATCACCATCATCAGTAACTTTAAACTTTTTAGTTAAAACACCATTTGCTGAAGGTTCAAGGTAAGTTATTGATATATCATCAGTAGTAACAGGAGAAAAACCATCAGGCAATTCGTCTGCTGTTGTTTGTCGTATACGCTTAAGCATTCGTAACACGAGATGCTCACTGTGTGTCTCAATTAAAAAACCGGCTTTTGTATTTGCTTGGGTTAACAAATCTCCAATGGCGACTTGTACCCTTGGATGAACATGTAACTCTGGTTGCTCACATGCAATAACCCCTTTATTTCGCGAATAAATAGCAACAACTAATGGTAATAACTGAGAAACCCCAACACCAATATCTGAAGCTGTAACATCGATACTATTATGAGTATCCCACAAAGTAACTGACGTATGCTTAAATTGAGATAAGCCCTTATAAAATGAAGAGTGTATATCTTTAGATTCCCTATCAGCTTCTAAATTCTCGTAATTTATTATGTTAGGTTCAGACTCATCACTTTCATGTACTTGCTCAATTTGAATTCCTATAGCATCTGAAATTGCTAATAAATCGTTATAATGATTTACATCAAATGATGGAGTAATAAAACGGTTCTCGCCTTCTTGGGTTCGATAGATGAGCTTATAACCTAAATCTAACTTTTCAGAACCAAGCCATTCATTTACGTTATGGTCTCGTCTTATATTAGTAATTGCGAGTTCATCCCAACAAGCTTGACCTGAATACCAATCACCTTGCTTAGGGTATGGATTCGGCTCATATGTTGAATTAGGAATTTTTCTTAGCGGACCAATACAAAGGCTGTTGTTGAGAATATCAAGAAGATTGTCAAGCGGTGACACAAATAACTCACTCAGCAATTCAACAATAATTGAACCATTTAATTCACTGTCAAAAGTTAAACTAGTAGTTAATTTCTTACCTAATACAGGTAATGCTCCAGCGATACATGCAACACCAAAAGGTAATTGATGTTGCAAAAATAACTCTACCCTGTTGTTTAAACCGTCTTCAGCGAAATGGTCTTCAAAAACAAAATCATCATTATTTATCTCTGTGTCAAACAGTTCGACCTTCGTGCTTGAAAGTATATGTTCACTATTATGAAATATTTCATCGAGCCAATCATTTTGTGCATCATTCCATTCATCAAATAGTTGATTACTGAAATTTAATGAGCTAACGATTGGATTTTTTAGCCCTGCATCACTATTTATTGTTCCAACAAAATTATCATCTAACCAAACAGAATAAGACTCAATAAAAGCTGAACCCGTTGTATGTGACCAAGCAATCACAAACTCCACTGCCACTTTATTTGATGAGGCTGCTGCACTGTCAGAAATTATTACATCGAGCCCTGGCGTTATTAGCTCATTTATTAGATCACTAGTTGTAGTATATTGAGACCCAATAGCATGGTGTTTATCATATTCGACTTTTATCTTAATTCTTTTAGATATATCTCGACCATTCACCAAGTTTTTAAAGCCACCGACAAATTTATCCCCCAAAGCATCAAGTATCTGAGGATTACACTGACCTTTCTCAAGTATCTGTTGCAGATAAAACAGCGCCATTAATACCGTACTTTTACCCACACTATTTGGGCCAAACAGTAAAGTGACCGGTGCAAACTCTATAGTCTGTGTTTCTTTAAAAGAGCGAAAGTTGGTGAGTGATAATTTGGTGATTCTCATTAAATTTCTCTTCTAATTTGATTTGGTAGACAATCGGTTAATCATATCAACGAGTTGGGTTGGGCCTTGGTCATTTTTAACCATATCGGTTGTGCTTGGTCTAAATAGTGTTTGCAAAATAAGTTGGCGGTCTTCGTCTTTGGGTCCTTGGCCTTTGCGAGTAAGTGCAAGATAGGTGTGAATCATGGTTCTACGTTCTTGTGCGTCAGTAGTAAGGTGCAAGTGAGACATGAAAATATTTGCCGCGACTTTAATAAGCCAAATACCGAATGTGGTAATAACGGCAACAGTGATGAGCTTGTTTAATGCTACATCTTTAATTGTTGTATTTAAGTGAGTATCAACAAATACCATTAATGTTGTAACTACAGCGATAATCATTAATGACATGACAATACCAAAACCGATTGCCTTGTTGCGGTTACTTTTTTGCTGAATACCCCAGTACCTAACAGCGGCATGTAATGCGAGCTTGTCATCATAGGTTTTGGTAAGGTTTTCTAAGTCTGTCTTCGCACTGGCCAGCTCATCATCAAACTTGGCTTTAAACTGCTCTTTATGCGTTTCTAAATCAGCGGTTTGTGTTTCGGTTTGGTCTTGCCAATCACTGATTAAGCCATCAACTTTTAAATTTTGGCGTGTTGCTTCATCAATTGTAGTTTGGTACTCAGTAATCCAGGTATCTCGCTGGCTCGTTTGTTCTTCATCCCAGCGCTCTTTTAGCATCTGCAAGGAATCAGCTTCATCCTTCACACGATCTTGATTACCTGAAATATAAGCATCGGCTTCTTGTAAACCTTGATACATTTTGCGATCAATAGGGCTAACATTGACATCAAAAACAGCGGCAATAGCAGCTAAGCCAAACTCCACACTTTTATCTGCCTGTCTTTTAACAAACTCATAGAATGGAGCTTCTTCAGTAAAAATTTTTTTGCTATCAAGGAAAGAATTAAAGCTATTACTAAACTGCTCAACCCGATTATTGTAATTGTCAGGATCGTTTTTAAAACGTTTTAAACCATCAGTTACTTGTTTTTGAAGATTATTCCAACTTTGATCAAAAGTCGTAAACAACTGGTGCATTTGATAACGTTGGCTTTGTTGAGCATGAAAGGCATAAAGCTGACGTTGTTGTTGAACCCAAGCTAATAACTTTTCAGGTTCATCAAACCATTTACTGCCTGTTTCGGTTTTGATGGTAATGCGCTTTAATTTTATTTCTTGTTCGATTTCTTCTGACATATCAACGTCCTTGTTATTCTTTTTATGTTTGTTTCAAAGTAAATCGCTATAGTTCTCCAGCGAACGCTTTTTGGCTAGAAGAGTTAAACATTTCTTCAGCTTGTTTCTTTGCAAGGTTAAGCGTTTCTATATTAGCCATAGTTTTTCTCATTACATTTGAAAATTCTATTTGCTTATCCATTGGAGGAACCAGAATATCTAAGTTTTTCAACGCTACAATTTTCAGTTCTGCGAATGTAGTACCAGACGCTATTTGTGAATAATTAGCAAAAAATATACGTTGTAATAAACTTCTTAGGTAATCACTGTTTACATCACTATCACCAGATTTAATCCACAACACTCGCCCGTCTTTAAAATAAAATGGATGTTCATGTTCTACACGCCAAATTCGACCATCAGGACAAATAGAGGGTAGTAAAAGGTCACCAACTTTAGGGACACCACCATGCTCTTTCAATTCAGAATAATGTTGTGGTGAAATAAATAAGCTTGGCTCAATAGATTTACCCTCTCCAAGTTTACCAACCTCTGTCCCCCTATAAAACGGAATGCCTGAATCAACAAAATCATCAACAAATACACGCTTGCTTGAACCGACTCCACAAAGTTGAACAAGCTTCTTAACTTCCCAACCTTTCGGGTTGGTGACGGGATCGCCAAACATATCTAGGAAGACGCTGCGGAGGAAGTCGTCGGCGAGGTTAATGGCTTGTTGGCGTTTTCGGCGGATGGCATCGGCTTTATCTAAAATCGCGGCAATGCGCTTTTGCTCGTCTAGTGGTGGGAGTGAGATTTCGTGTTCCCAAAATATTTTCATCGAAACACGAGGCATTTTCGCACCCGCAACCTGCTCATTAATCCAACTAACAAAACGATTAGAACGCAAATAATGGACAAGATAACTTCGGTCCAATCTCTCAGCATCAGGTAACATTGGTACTAATTCAGTTGTAGCTAAACCTTGAGTATCAGGCAATACAACCTTATTTAAATATGGTCGCAATTTTGAGTAAAGTACGTACCTTTCATCAAACCAATGTGTTGATGTCCCTGCATCACTGACCGGTGCAATAACTTTACTAATTACTTTCCCCGTCTGAGATTCGACCATATCAAGATTTAATTGCCATACTTCGTTAGGGTTTTTAACCGCTGGTTTTTTAATTGGTTTGGACGGGGCGACATCCCCTAACTTAACTAACGGCCAACTCACAGCATTTCCTCCAACTTAATCAAGTCTTTTAGAATGTCATTTTCCAGCGCTTTTAACTTCGTTAAAATCGCCTTTGGCTGTTCATAACTTTCTTCTTCGTAAACGACTTCTTTGTAGCGGTTTATCGACAGGTCATATTTGTTCGAAATGATATCGTCTTTACTGACCCAGAACGCCTTTTGTGTTTTGTCATTACTAGCGCTTGCAGCAAGTGCTTTGTCACGACCTTTGAATTCTGCTATTAAGCTCGGCAAGTCGTTCGTTTTAATTGGCGTACGTTTATCATCTAATGAGAAACCATCGGCTTGTACGTCATAAAACCATACGTGATCGGTGCTGCCACCTTTGGTGAAAATAAGAATGGCAGTTGATACACCGGCATAGGGTTTAAATACCCCACTTGGCAGTGAAATTACCGCTTCTAACTGGTTACTTTCAACTAATAACTGCCGCAATTGCACGTGCGCTTTTGATGAGCCAAATAACACTCCGTCTGGCACAATAGTGGCTGACTGGCCGCCAATTTTAAGCATTTGTTCAATCAGCGCGACAAACAGCAGTTCAGTCTTTTTGGTTTTCACTTTACGCAACAAGTTAGGACAAACGTCCTCTTCGTCTAAGCTGCCTTTAAATGGCGGGTTGGCGAGAATAATGTCAAAACCTTCATTAGCCTCGTTAGGGAAGTTCTCACTAAAGCGTTGGCTTAAGGTATCTTGATAATGAATACCAGGTTGTTTAATGCCATGCATAACAAGGTTCATTGCTGCGACTCGAAGCATGGTGGCGTCAAAGTCAAAGCCATTGAACATCTTAGTGTCAATGTGGGCTCGTTGTTCAGGCTCGATTAAGTCGCCTGAGTAGAGTACGTTTTCAACCGCGTTACCGTCGACATCGAGTAATGGTTTACCGTCTTCGTCAAAAAGGGCTTCACGCTCTATGCCCTCTTTTGAGGTGTATTTTTCAAGTAGATACTCGTAAGAGGTTGATAAGAAACCGCCGGTGCCACTTGCAGGATCGCAAATGCGACTGGTGACACTTGGGTCCATCATTTCAACGATGGCGCGGATAATATGGCGCGGGGTTCTGAACTGGCCATTAATACCTGCGGTAGTTAGCTTACTTAGCAGGTATTCGTATAAATCGCCTTTTGTGTCTGAGTTATCAAGTGGTAAGTCGTTTACCATCTCTACTGCTCTTAATAGTAATGACTTCTTTTGGATCATTAACTGAGCATCTTTCATGAATTCTGAGAAAATCGAACCTTCATACCCTTCGGTCACCGATTCAGCAGAACTTGTAGCAAAGTATGGGAATAACTCATCTTTAACGGTTTTATATAGTTCGTCGGCGCCTAAGTGACGCATATTTTGCCAACGCAGATGTTGCTGTGTGTCGTTAAAGCGGTGATTGAATGCTTTACCGGTACGTAGGCTACGTTTTTCATCGGCTTGCTCGTTCATATCGAGCATACGGGCATACATTAAGAAGGTAATTTGCTCGACCACAGTTAATGGATTGGTGATGCCACCTGTCCAGAATTCTTCCCAAAGTTTGTCGATTTTGCTTTTTAATTGACCTGTGATCATGTTGTTTCCTGATGCGTATAAATTACGTTTAAAATATGTTTAAGTTGCGCTTAAATTAAAGGTGGATCTGTTTGTCGACACTGCCGCTCTTTGCGCCCAATTCTACATTAAATTGCTGGATAAAGTGCTGGATAACATCGGCCTGTTGTTCACTAAACACGCCATCAAGCCCCATGTCGTGTACTTGGGTAAATGGCGCATCGTATAACTGCTCAATTTGAATAGCACCATGACGAATGAGGTGGTTTTTAAGCATGCTGATAAAGCGTTGTTGTTTGGCATTCATGTGTGTGTGGGTTTGTTGCACAAACTCAGTAAACTTATCTTCTATCGCCTGTTGGTTCATGCCCACAATGGTACGTAGGATTTCATCGAGCGTGGCTGTCGATTCAGGGAAAAACTCTTTTAATGTGTTCAAATCCACATTGGGGTTTTGGGTGTGCACTAATGAGTTAAGCTGCGCTAAATCAGTGGCTGTTACAGCTTGGCCTAAACGAATTTTTTGCAGTACTGCATTTGAGTCAAAAAACGGCGCTAAGGATTGCTCAACCTGTTGACGGAAGATTTGATAATCGATAGAGACAATTTTGGTTGGACGCTCTGTGAATTTGTATTCAGCTTCTTCTTCTTTAATATCAAATAGGATTTCAGGCTCTGGTATTTGGATTTCTTTATCGCGCAGATGGATGATACTACGCAGTGCGAGTCGGCTTTCCTCTAACTCGGCGAAGGTCACATCTTGCCAGTAGTCATCAGTTTGAATCGCCGCGATTGCTTTAGCCTTAGCACGCACCTCGTTTAAGTGCATCTGCAGTGTCTCGACTTTATTCATCACCACCTGTTTGGCTGAGTCTATTTGACTCGGGTCTACATACACTAGCGTTTGTAACTTAGCGATTTCATTATCAAATCGATAAGCTTCACTTTGCCCCATGATGTTGCGCCACTGCATTAATGGCGCAATATGCTCAGCCAAATTTACTTTGGTTTGTGGAGAATATTGATTTAACAGTTTTAGCTCTTTGCAGGCTTCGACGACTTGCCAGTTATCGCGAACTGCAATGGTGTTCATATCCAATAAACACACATCTTGATGGACAAGCTTTACTACTGCATCAAAGGTCGTTATATCTGCCTTTTTCAGCACAGTATCAGCTAAGGTTAAGCGGCTTTCAAATAGCTTTTGGGTCAGTGACTTACTTAGTTTAACGTCTTCTTCTTCTGGATCTAGGTCGAAATATTCAAAGTTTTCCCAATGGTCAAAAATAAGGAAGTGAGTTTTATCCTTTCCCTTACCGTACAGGTCTTCACATAAGCGTGTACCACGGCCTATCATTTGCCAGAACTTTACTTTTGATTTTATTGGTTTAGCAAACACCAAATTGACGCATGCCGGTACATCGATTCCGGTATCAAGCATATCCACCGATATCGCAATACGTATGCTATTTTCTGATTTAGATTTAAAGTCATCGATAAGCTCATCTGCACGTTCGTATTTCGAGTGAATTACGCGACAAAAGTTTTCACCCAGTTGTGGGTACATTTCACCAAACAGTTGTGTCATTAGTTCGGCATGAGCAATATTGCGTGCAAACACAATGGTCTTACCGGGCAATTGACCGTCTACGTCACGTATACCTTTATCCATTAGGTTACGCAGTATGGCGCGGTTGGTATCTTTGTTTTTGACGGTTTCATCAATTTGCTTAGCATCGAAATCTAGCTCGTTAGGATCGATTCCTTGCTCTTCTAGCGCTGCAATTTGCTCATCTGTGAGGTTGTTTTTGTGAATACCTTCTCGCAGAAATTTAGTCGTAAAGCTGACTATTTTATAGGGCACTAGATTACCTTGTTCAATGGCAAGTTCTAACGGGTAGTTAGCGGTTGGTAGCTTAAAGTCACAGCCAAACAGCTCACAGGTTGAACGAGAGACCATCTCAACTGGCGTAGCGGTTAACCCAGCTTCTAAAGCATCAAAGTATTTAAAGATATCGCCGTAAATATTGTAGATAGAACGATGTGACTCATCGGCTACGATTAAATCGAAATAGCCTACATCGTATTTTTGAAAGATGCGGATCATACCTGGATATGTCGCGATAAAAACGCGTGCGCTGCTAGCGGCTTCTTTCTTACTTTTACCGACCACATATAAGGGTTCTTCAGTGAATTCATTAAACGCGCTACCCGCTTGTTTACGTAACTCTTTTCGGTCACATAAAAACAGTACTCGCTTGGCCCAGCCTGCATCAAGCAGCCGTTTAGCGAGAGCAATGGAAACACGGGTTTTACCGGTACCGGTTGCTTGCACAATTAATGATTTACGGTGTTTGTCGCTGAAGCGCTCACTTACACGAGTAATTGTTTCTATTTGATAATCACGACCTGCTACGGTTAAATCTATGGGCGTGGTATTAAGATCTTTTTTAAGGGTTCGTTGCTTAATAAGATACTGAAGGCTGTCTTTTGAATAGTAGCCGTAAAGCTTACGGCTATTATAGCCCTGCGCATCATCGAGGATGCGAATATCGTAGCCGTTAGAATAGAAAATGACAGGACGTTGTTTGTATTGCTTTTGTAAGGCATCCGCATATATTTTTGCTTGTTCACGTCCCTTCTCAACCGATTCTCTTGTGCGCTTAGCTTCAATGACGGCAAGGGGCTTACCATCATCATCCCACAACACGTAGTCAACGTAGCCGATGCCTGTTGGTGTTGGCTGATTATCAACTTGCACCTCTTTACCGACTTCTTCGGTGCTTGCTTCATCTAAAGAGACATTCCAGCCTGCAGCGCGAAGATCGATATCAATAATACGGGCTCGTGTTTGCGCTTCGTCAAAATCAAAACTTGAAGTGATTTTCATGTTTCGCTGTTTCACTTGATCAATCTTATTTTGATCAATACTTTGCTTTAATTTAGCAGACTCTTTTTGGGCTAGTTTTTGCGCTTTCTCTGCAGCTTCTAATTCATTTAATGCTTGCTTTAGGCGAGCTTCATTTTCAGCGAGTTTTTGCGCTAGTTGTTTATTCTTTTTGGCAAATTCTTGGTTATCTTGATTTAGTGGCTGCTTTTGGGTGGGTACGCAAAACTCTGGACAATCTTGCTGCTTACCACCGTCATAAGCCATAAAAAGGTAGCTAGCAATAAAATAGCTTTCTTTTAATATCCAAATCGCTTGTTGTTGATCAACTTTACCTTCATGGGCAGCCTGGTTACCGCTTTTACGTATAGCATGAAGTTTATCAGTAATGAGTCGAGGCACGACACTGGTGAAGTCATCAGCTGTGAGTTTGTCGTAAATATTAGAGTTAGGAAAAACAGGTAAGCGCAGCTCTTTATATAAGAACCCTACTACTTTTTCTGCAAAACAACGCAGTTTTACCAATGAACTTTGTGGATCTGTTATCGCGTATTCTTCAGCAAATGCACCTAGCTTATGGAGTTCTGGCCACTGTTGTCGAATATGTTCAAAATTCATTGATTGCTTCATTCCTAACTAATTCCTTATTTTTATGCCTAAAGCGGTATTAATTTTGTTTTGCCAACACTATAAATAGATTGAGTGTATTCCTTTACTATTCTCAAAACTGGCCGTTTTATAGTCATTGAGTTAACAATTAATTAGTAGCAGATTTAATGAGTTAACCCGACACTGCTATTTAAAAATAATTTTTTGTACAACTAAATGGTTATAAACAAATGATTCATAAACATTAAACATTGAATCAATATACTCAAAATCAAACAAGTTTTGTTTTTATAAGCTTGTAATTCCTATGGGCAACGAACTTCTACAGCTAAAGTTTCACAGATTGAGTAAGTAGACCCACCTTTAACGCCATCGGATTGCACTTTTATTTTTTCAACAACATCGTTTGGAAGGTGATTTAGTAGCTTTTTATTTAGCTGGCTCAGAACCTCTTGAATAAACTTCGCATTCATAGGTAGTAATAGGTCTAGCTCCTCTCGAACCCAATCACCTTCATCTTCTAAACCAAAGGTTTTGTATACCCGAACATCTCCTTTCATATCAAAAAAGTATTGAAGATATTGTTTGGAAAAGTCAGTATTTTTAATGAAGCTTGAACCTACTTTAATGGTGCGGGATGGTTGAGACAGCATAAATAAATACAATGCTAATAATTTTGCTGATAGCTTGATATCCACACCTAATAGACTCAATTCTCTTGTCTTCAAATTGATAGAAATGGATAACGTGTGACTGGCAGCATTCATTAATGCGACTGTTTTTGAGAAAGAACTATCATCTAGCTGGTTAATCAGATCAGATTCAAACTGTTTACGCATTCGCACGAAAGGAATTTCAGCAAGAGTCACTATGGCATTTTTAGTGTTGATTAGCGTGTCAGGCGTTTTGCCTTCTATCCAATTATCTTGGCGCGTTGGATAGTAAAAGTCTTTAACAAATTCAAACTCATCATTCACGAACACATGGCTTAACGCATCTTGTTCACGCCCATACAAAGACATGGCATAACCCATGTAAAACGCCATGGTTTTTCGGCCACCAGCAATTGAACCGTGAATGGCGCAATTCGAATCAGCGGTGAGTTTTGCTATTTTACGGGTAATGAAATCTGCCATGGTTGACTGATCTTCTTCCCGCTTGGCATCTTCTAATTCGTGACCATTATCATCACTGATAACCCAAATGTTTGATTCATTAAATACAATAGGCGGAAGTGAATATTCAGTGATTAGTTGGTGCCAATTGCCCTGTTCAAAAAGGCCTTCAACTAACAGTTTCTTTGAGCCTTTAGTGGTAATAACGAATACTTCTTCAGGGATCGCTTTTCCTTGTATGTGCAATCCAAAAAGTGTTTCAGTTAATACTTGAGGACTTGCGCCAGTGACAGCGACTAAAATGTTTTTCATACAATCCTTCAACATAACTAACAGATTTAAAGGTACAAAGAAGGAAAAACCAAAACCAGATTCCATTCTGCATCTATCTCATATACTTGTTAAATTTGAAGTTTTACCAAAGTTATTCAAGTATTTTAATGACTATATGTGACTTAATCAGTCTTGTCACCGATATATGTCAAATAATATTATAGTGGTCGATTATTTTTGACCACTACATAAAACACTTTAAATTGATTTTGAAATTAACTGCTAAAAAACACTTAAAATTAATTATTTATCACTTTAATTTATATATTTCCAAGTATGTTATATCTGTAGAGCTAGATTGGACTTCCCATACTTTGCTAGACACCTAAAGTTACAATGTCACTTAATTAATGAGTTGATTATGAGCAAAGGCAAACGAGATTCTCATGAATTCAAAGTAGAAGGTGTTAAGCAAATAGCTGAACGTGGTTATTCTGTTTATGAGGTCTCTGATAGGCCTGGGCTCTATACCAAAAAGTTATATCACTGGCGTAGCCAGTGATCTAATAAGCCTAAGATATCCAAATCCACTGACGACCAACTAAAGATCGCAAAATTTGAAGCTGAGTTGATTCGCATCAAGGAGGAGCGAGATATTCTCTAAAAGGCCGTAAGGTACTTTGTGCATCAACCCAGAGTAAATTGCGGATTTATACAAGCACACCAAGGAAAGTGTGCTGTTGTCGAACACCACTTGCGCAATATTTGATGGTAAATTAATTTGGGCGGATAAAAATTTAACTCAAATTTAAGTTGACAGAATCCTTCAAAAATAAGTATCTGCCAGATCAAATCTGAGCTATTACAAATTATACTGGCTAGTCCCTACGGAATCTTTACACCTTCACTTAAGATAAAAATCAACAAAGAAGTTTATCAAGGGTTTCATTACTGAGAACGTCACCTAACCTGTTATCAATCAGATCATAAATACTCCGTTGTAACTCAGAAGGTAACTCTCCCTTAACGAATCCTTCAAGGTCAGGTTTTAGCTGCGCACTTTCAAATATATCTAGCATTGGCTTGAACTGTTCTGGTTGAACACCAAGGTCGGTCCCCGCAATCCAAAATGTCTCAGGGATATCTACCTCATATTTTTCTTTAATAGCCGCAATCGTCATAGCACTGCCGATGCAGGCATACTTCAGTTTGTCACTATCTGAAAGGTTATCTAGCTTTTCAACGTTTTCTTTGCTCAAAGTTATCTTATCTCGAAGGTGATCTATAAATGCTTTGTTACTATCAAATTGTTCGGATGTTACACCCTCTTCGACCGAACGTTCAGTGCGCATACCAAGCTCGTAAATATCTAATTCATTTTGTTCTGGGGAAAATAAACCAAGTCCCTTACCTACAGTGAGCGCAACATCACAGATCTTTTCAACCATCGGGAGTCCGCGGCTGATAGCATCAATCAAAATTCGGCCAGTAGATATCACAGCACCACCAATCGCTGAACATGCCGAACCAATTGCAGTTCCCACAGAACTAAGTCCTCCCAAAATAGCTGCTCCAATACCAAACATTAATATTCTCTCCTATTACCTGTATAAAGTTCTCTTTTAGTTACTCTAGCATGCCCCTCTTCAAACAAGTGTGGATAGCAAGCTTGTAACTTATCTCGCCACTGATTTACCGTCTCTTCTTGAGTTGGAATATATAAATGATGAAGTAGATGCTCCACTACCATTGATGTAGACCCAAGACGGTCAGCAGCTTGTTTTAATAATACCGTTAAATTTAAACGATTTGTTTCATTCCGCTCACCCATGTATTGGGTATAAGCACTCAACAATCTAGTATCCGCACTAAATGACATCTGAACCCTCCACTGTTCTATCGACGTTGCAGGTTGTTGAGACTGTAGTGGCAATAGATGGAGGTTGCTTGGTAACTGATAAAACTGCCAAGCACGGTCGCGTATTTTAGGCTCAATAATGTCTAGAGATATATCGGCTTGTGTCGCCGAGTTAGTCTCAATTTGAGTAAGCACTGAGCTTTTCCAACCCTGCCCAAACACTACTGCCTGCCCAATTTCCAATCTAGACAGGTGTTGCTGCTGTAATGTTTCCAGCGCCATAGTATTGCCGATTGCTACTTTATCGTCCTCAGCAAATAACTTATGAACAATCTTAGTATTCGTATTCTTGAGCACTTCAGGGGTTAACTTATTTGGGATCTGATCAACGATGATTAACCCCTCACCATACTTGCGTACTTCTGCTAGCATATCGCTAAACATTTCAATAGCTTGCCTGCGATTACTACTTGTTGAAGGATCCGCTTTAGTTAGAAGGTGGTGAGCTTCTTCAATGAGCGTCAGATGACGAAATTTAGGGTTCTTACGGTGCTCATTCTTTAATGCCTGAATAACATTGGTCATTATAAAAGCGATCAACAGAGACTTCTCTGCGCCATTACGGATCTCTTCAAGTTCAATCACAACACGACGTTGTATTAACTTACCAAAATCGATAGAGCGCAATGTATTAAATATCTGCCCTTTAGCACCCACTAGCAATCCTTGCAGGCGCGCTTTAATAGAGCCAATATAATCTTGACGCAAACGCTCATCAAACCCTTGTTCTTTTACAATCTGCTCGGTAGCGTCAAGTAAATCTCGTAATATTGGAAATGGGTAGCAACCTGGAACGAAAGGGTCATTATATAAAGGATGTGTTGAGGCACTGAGATCCCAACCCATTTTTTCATAACAGCGATAAATGGCAGCCTCCAATACCTGTGGAATTGCCGCCTCCATATCAAATGATGCAGAGAAACTTGCTTTGATAATATCGACTCGATTTGAAATGGTTTCACCGGGCATCATCTCAAGCGGATTTAACCTTAATGGTGCTAGGTCATCTCGCCCTGGAGTTAACACCAATAAATCGTCATATTTATCTAGCAGCATACGATACTCAGTTTTTACTGGCTCAATTACCAAGAAAGGAAGCATACTTTCGTGTAGAAGATGGTGGCAGGTAGTCGTTTTACCACTACCTGTAACACCAGCAACGAATACGTGCATATTTAAATCGCGCCGATTTAGGTTTACCTTTTTATGTTTTAACACGCGACCGTATTGCACTAGGCTGCCCAATGGCAGGCTATCAACAATAGATACCGGTGGCGGATTTAAACCAAATGTCACCTGCTCCTTGAGTTCTAAACCAACTACCTCTTGCTGAGGCAGACCAGCAATCAAGCTTAATTCCTTCGGGGTGACATAAGCCCCCATCATCACTTGCCCATTTAGATTCACCCGTGATTTCAGGCTATCGAAAACACTCAAAACTTGGTCATTGGCGGGCTGTCGCGGGATAACAGGGATTTGTAGGTTTTTAACGCTAAAAACCCACTCAGGTAAAGATGAGATATTTAGCATCTGCAATGGATATTGATTACCCATGTTGCCGCTAAAGATCGATCTGCTAACATCACCAAGCCTTAGTAGTGTGTGTTGGCTCTTTGCTAAAAGTGCTATATTGCATACAAAGCCACCACGGCTTCGCCCATAATCAACTCTTGGTAACAAAACCTCATCTAGATAGCTAAGCCATTGCTGTGCTTGCCGATTATGACGTTCCACCGAAACATTGAGTGTTTCGCCTTGATTTAATGAAGCTCCGAAGTTAGTTCCGCTGTTAGTTGACTTACTTTTTCCTTCAGTTTTGCCTTTGGAGGTTGAATTTGAGGTACCTTCAGTACCGGAGTCTGAACTGTCACGATTACTAGTTGATCTAGTTGTGCTATCACTCTTACCTTCAGAAGAGCCTGTATTCTCAGCAACGCTTGTTCCACTACTCTCCCCTTCATTGCTCCCCAAAGAGATAGAGCGGCCTGTTGTATTCCCCTGCTGAAATGAGACACGGGCTAAGGGAGCAAGCAATTCATAACCTCGATGCAGCCATTGCTCTAGCGACATGATATCTTGCGATTCAACGCACGAAGCCGTAATCACAAGGCAAAAGTCACCACCAGTCATCACATCGACCAGCCTATCAACGCCCTGGTAAAAAGCATTCTCTCCCTGAGGTTGTTCGCCTACGGTCCCTTGCAATACGCCTACATGGCGATAACCCTGCAACTGCTTAATTAGTTCGCCACCATTGGTTACTGGCTGGCTTACATCGCTTCCTCTGAAATTACCTTCAAAACTAGGTCTTAATATATTTTTTGAAATATCAGCGATAGTGATAATTGGTTTAGGATATAAATAATTTCGTGCTACCCCTAGGTAAAAGGCTACACCATTAGTATCTCCTTCAAGTATGTAAACTACACTAGCCCCAGGATAACGAATACAACTGTAAACATTTTCCAAAGCTTCACGGCATGACTCATCAGAAATATGACTTAAGCTATTAATCCGAAAAAAATGGTAATCATCAGCCTGTAAAGCATCGCTTGACTGCAAACGCTTGGCTATCCCTATTTGATCAACTGGGCTGTCTAATGCTGCTAACAACTTATCTAGCGGCTTAATTTCTACAACGTCACTCATGGCATTCCTTTAAAATTTGAATGATACGCATTAGGCACTATTGACCAATTCCGTTATCGTAATTAGATCAGCCCCATCCTCTCCAGAAAGGTATAGCTTCAGTGCGTAGAGTAAATCTGGAGTACGGTGATAACTATCCGGTTTATTTACTGTTAATTTAACCCGAGCAACGACCTTTGGTTGCTGAAGCTGATGAGCCAATGCCTCAGCTTGGTTACTAGTAGCTTGTTCTACCGTATTTAGTAGCTTGTTACTTAAACTACTTCCATAGGAAAACAGTGTGCTAATTGCTGGTACTGAGCTTTCCCTAGTACGCAATAAAGCAAGTATTAGCTCTAAACGCAGAATAAAAGGATTCCATTTGTAATGTTTATCCTTTGTCGTTAACAAAGTAATATCTTTAGTCAGAGATTCGTTGAGCCTTTCAGCAAGGGTCTTAACCTGTTCTGCCGTTAATTTATGAATCACTGTTTTATCGCGCCACATAGCCACCGACAAAATCTCGAGAGTCGCGGAGCGTGTATCACCACTATCATCAACAGGTTCCAACATCTTCTCGAGTAATTGTTGCTGCCATGCCTGACTAACATTACCTAATGCATACTTGAATCTCAGGTGCTCACGACGAAGCAGTTTAGGGTCAGTTGCCGCTTGCAGTAAATCATTCACCTCCGATTGCGGCATCAATGTGTGGCAGTAGCTTAAGAATTGCTTTAACTCTATCTCAAGAGCCTTATCTATCCCTTCAAGGACTAACAATTCTTCCGCTTGTTCGATAGCTTTCTCCCCTAATTGAGTAAACCTATCTGACATATCACTATCAATAAAACTACGAGCCTGGTCGCTAAAAATAAGCATTGGAAAGCGCCACCTACCTGGTAAACTTTTGAGTTCTCTTTCTATTAATTCACCCTGAGCACCAATATCCACCAAAGAAAACTTATTGTCTGATTTAGTAAATACACCACCAGAAAAATAGCGTTTGTTTACAATATCAAGACCCTCAAATTTACTTTTATGCACAAAGATACTGTCGTAATCGGGGTGTGACTTATAAAAGCCAAAATCTTTATTAGTAATCCAATCAATATCTTGATAAGAGAAGTTAAATCGTTTCTCACTCTTGTCGAACAACATAAAGTGATAAATATCATCCATCTGCTCTAGGTTACGTTCTAACCAATCAACAATATCCTTTGTCCCATCACTGCCCTGAAATGCTCGTAAATCCTCGAACGCTTTACGTTCAGGAAAAGTCGGAATAGCAATATCACGACTGTCGATATAGTCCCGCTTTTTACCCCATAGAGCATCGACATAGTTAAACGGTTTATTGTCATCAGTAGCAGGAATGAAACGCAACTTATAAGGCTGTTCTTCACCGTAGGTATAGCTCAGCTTTAGCATACATATACAGTCTGTTTTAAGTGGCTTTCGAAGCGATAACAATAATGAAAACACCTGTCGATCGCTTTCTTTGCCCTGGTAGACAGTAAAGCGCAACTCTTCTTTTCCACCAGGTAGAGTGAATGGAGTGTCGATTAGAATATCAACTGGAACACCACGCTCCGGTTTAACGGAGGTGCCCCTATCAACAAAATAGAAATTCTGCTCGATACCATTTACTGGCAATCGAGTCATCAACTGCGGCAGATGATCCTTCCAAAAAATTTTATGAGGTTGTTCATACTGTTTTTGTAGTAGCTGCTGTGATCCTAAAAGAGCGTTTCCAGCAAGCCACTGTGAAGGCTTAATACCCTTTTGTGTTTTGATTGCCGCAGATACAGAAATGAAGAAGGTTTTTTCTACCATTTTCTGCAATGCTCGTGCTTCTTTGAAAAGCACATCACTGACATCAACACTTGCCACTTTGAGGCCAGTAGGAATACGATACCACTTTTCAATATCTTGCAGTATCAGCTGCCCTTTATTTGTTACAATCTCTCGATAGCTGTACAGTTCGATAAAGCGCTCAGCTATACTCTCTGCCAACCCTGAGTTAACTAAAGCATTGCGTAGTAGCTGTCGCTCTCCTTGCTGGGAAATCCTAATCGACGGGTGTCTTTCAAAATAATCCTCCCTCGATTTTTTTCCACCGCAGTAAAATATCGGTGTCGCATAAATGCCATCATTATCTGAGCTGAGAACCATAATCAAATCATTAGGCTTAAAATGCTTTTTTTCCAGTGTGGCATAAACTGCTGCGATACTTTTCGGTAATGGAGTTGCATTATTAAAATTGCGATTAATTTCACGGCGCAGATCACTAGTCTCAAACTCACTATGGTGGTCACTTACCAGATAATGCATTGCTTTGTGCGCATGAAATTGACTCGCTAGCAGGTCTGAAAAACCTCCTAACTGGCGGGACTTAGTATCACCATCTATCTGGGATAGCTCTCGAGCACTAAACACTTCTGTATCAGCTGGCAAAGCTTGGCTTTGGCTGCAATCTAATCCTGCTACATCCAACAACTGTGGGCCTATCGAACGCGTTGCCGATTCACTTCCTAGTTGCAATTTATAGCTGGCCCCTTCGAACAACAGCGTGACAAAATCGCCAGATGCCTTTATCAATGGCCTTACAACCTTCCGAGGTTTGCTTTCTCCTGGAAGAATTTCGCCAATAAGCAGTTTGACTAGGCAGGGGAAGTCTGCTGGCATTGCTACCGCCAAGGTTTCATTTTGGGTACGTTTTTCAGGGTGTGAAATTACTTTTACACCGATCAAACCATCTTTTTTCTGAAATTCAACATCCCAGCATTGTGACGACTCGGAACTTACTCGCCGCTTAATTCGAATATGACCTTCGGCAGATAGCGAAAATACCAAGTCAGCTTGCGGTATTATCTTTGCTCCGCCCTTGGCTTCATCATCTCCAAGATCAATAGCCATCACTTCGACCGGGGCTAGTTTTTCTGTTGATTCAATTGCGGAGCCCACCGAAAGGTAATCAAGCTTAAATTGCCAAGCCTGATCCAATAATACACAACGTGTTGTACCGGCTAATTGCTTTAGTAACTCACTAAAAACACCAAACCCAGAAGCAAAAAAGTTCTCCTGTTGGAACTGACAGTCATCCTCCAAGCGCTGTAATAACTGCCACGATCGCCACACTTTACGGTATTGTTTATCTTGCAATAACACATTATTAGGTGGCATATTCTGCCACGATTTGATTGCTAAAAAACCTTCAAACCGTAACGTTTTCTGTATAGAAACAAGAAGAGCTTCCTGCTCCTCAGCTAACTGTAAACCCGCTTCTTGGCGATATAAAAGCAGCCCTTGGACACGGATTAATAAAGCCTTTAATAGGCGATTCTCAAGGGTGTCAAAGCTCATTTTACGCGTGGCAGCCAATATGTGCGGATTTGCAGCCAACTTCTCACGCATATTGTTGCCAGGCTTGCGACTCAACCACTGCACTGATCGACTATCTAGGCGCTGGGCTAAATAAACAGGTGTCATTTCATGAACACGCACTACGGTTTGCCGAGGCGATAATAAAATATGGCCGATAGCATCGATGCAATGATCAATAATATGCGTAAAACGATCACACAGGTTTTGTTCCGGCCCTAGGATATTCTGGCTCAGCCAGTTGCTCATTCGCTGTGGCATTGCCTGGCCATTGAGAGGATCAAAAGTGAGATAACTCAGGTAACGGTGCTGCCCCTGTAATAACTGTTTTGCTATTGGCTCCTGATTCTGATAGCGATGATAGAGTTGTCCAAAATCGCTCAGTGTCTCTGTAATAGCGGAATTCATCTAAACATTTTCCTTTGTCTTCGTTTTGAAAAACTCAGGCATTTTATATTTTTTTGATCGCGAATGCAGAACAGTTGGTTCCTCTTTATCAGCTAGCTTAGGCTCTGACATAATTATCTTTTTTTGATAAGATGATGGTTCTAAAGCAAGCTTAAACAATTCCTGATAACGCTCATTACTTTGTTCATTATTGAGATAGTCAGCACTAGCCCAACTAAATTGACCATGGCCAATTCGCATCGCTTTATCGAAGTCATCCAGAATATCCAGTTTATTATCAGCCAGGAGATCACGAATAGGATTCAGACAATGCTCTTTAGCATAACCACGGGTTTCAATACCTCGTAGCTTAGGCATTACCTTCTGAACCAACTGATCTTCAAAGGCAAACTTGAGTGCGTCTTTGTGCTCGTCGGGATATTGCTCAGCATCCAAGCCAATGACCAGAGGGTGGTTCACTATATAGTACTCGATCGATTGCCATACACGGTGACCAAGGGCTCTGCCGTCTGTTCCCAAATACTTATTAATACCTTCAATCAATTGCTTGTAGTGAGTTACAGTCACCTCACTTAGATCGCTCTTTTTATTAATCCAACCCCACCAAATTTTCATTGGTAATAACGGCGCTTGTTCAGGTAATGGGGTAAGTTCTTTTCGACGATGCAAAGATTCTGGGCGCGGGAAAAAGATGGATGTACCACGGTCGATCACTTTATCCGATAACGATTTGGTCGTTTCATCTTGGTTCATTGTGCCGGCAAACAATAGGTTGCGCCCTAGAGAAAGCTTATAAGGATCTAGCTTTGCCCCTAAGTCAATATCGATAAATGGCAACTCGTCATTTTTGGTCGCACGGCGCTGCTCCAACTTACTTAAGAAATCAGCAAAATAAAGCTCTACATGAGCCAAGTTCATCTCATCTAGTAATACTAAACTTACAGTATCATCAAGACCGTTATAGTTAGCCTCTAAATTATCACTTCCCGTTATCAGCTTCTCCCGACTTTGAACCAAAAAGTTGAGCATCGGCTTTGTTTGGTAGCTGTTACTGATTGAGTTAAAGTAGCCCAACATTGCTTCCTGTGAGTCCCAGTTTGGCTGTACAGGCACATTGATAAAGTTAATACCGCCAAAGCGACTGTATAATTTTGGTAGCTCCGACTTACCTGTCCCACTAACACCTGCGAGTACCGTTAACGGTGACCATTCAGCAATTTTTAAAGCCGTATGGAAAGCGCATAGAATACGGGGAGAGAAATGCAAGCCGTGTTTATCAATGCCTGTAGAAATCGCTTCGAGCCATTTGAGCTCATTGATACTTTTTTCTTGACGGCGAGGCACAAAACTTTCGACATAAGGGCGTTTAATATCCCTAATCCGTTCTTCCCGATTTTGTGGCTCGTTATAAGCTGGATTTAATCGATCTAGGGTTTCTTGCAATTTGTTATTATCTGCTAAAATCGCCTTATAATTAACATCAAGGCTATTAAACTTAGTTTGTAGCCGCTCTTGGTCAAACTCCAGCTGCTCTTGGGTATCCAGATCGTGCTGAAGCTCACGTGTTTCTTTTTGTAATTTCTGTTTATCTTCTTCCAGCCTTGTTACTTCAGCTCTGTGGCCATCATAGTATTCTTCTAACTCTCGACTCGGGCGCTTAAGCTCTTCACGCAATACTACCAGCTCTTCGTTCTTTGCAGTAAGCTCGAGTAGCACCTCATCTGCTGAACGATCACCAAGCAATTTTTCAAGTTCATCATACTTGCTGCTCAGTGTATCCTGACGTTCAATACGGCTTAAAAGCCGCTGCTTTTCCTGTTCAAACTGTTTCTGATCTTGTTTGAATTCCTCTTCTCT
This sequence comes from Shewanella sp. 10N.286.51.B2, assembly GCF_041469265.1. Classification (NCBI taxonomy): domain Bacteria; kingdom Pseudomonadati; phylum Pseudomonadota; class Gammaproteobacteria; order Alteromonadales; family Shewanellaceae; genus Shewanella; species Shewanella sp. 10N.286.51.B2. Next base: position 114,006 of record NZ_JBFRKH010000021.1, on the reverse strand, counting down.
TGTTTTAGTGCGTTCAGCTATTATCTGCTCTAGTGAAGCCTTCAGTTGTTTGTTTTCACTTTGCTGAAACCTAACGTTATTCTGATCACTTGTTAATACGGCCTTATCCTGATCTAACTGCTGTTCACGATTTTCAAGATCATCTCGGCGCTGCTGCACTTCTGCTTCAAGCTCTTTAAAATCTTTTTCCCGCTGCTGCTGAACTTCATTGTGTAATTTTGTGATGGCTTCAGAACGTATCTGTTGCAGCTCTCGCTGCAAGTCAGCTCGCTGCTCAGCAAAATCACCATCAACTGTTTCCTGCACTCGCTCAAGTTGTTCACGCTCAGCTTGCAGCTGCTGCTCTTTAGCTGCAACATCGCGTAACTGCTGTTTAAGCAGCTGTTGCTGTTCTGCAAGCAGCTTTTCGCGCTCAGCAAAAATTTCATCTCGCAAAGCGGGTAAGCCTTGCTCAATTTCTAGATGCTTACTCTCTTGCTGTTGATGGCGCTTTTCAAGTTCTAAACCTCGAGCATTAAGTGAGGTTTTACCTTTAACAAGAGCCTCTTCACGTTGCTCTAAAAGCTGCTCTTGATTAGCTATTTTCAGTTGTTTTTCTTTTAACGCTAACTCTTTTTTATCCAACGCATCAGCTTGCTTTTGAAGACTCTGCTGCTGATATTGAATCTGTGTATTTTCGGCTTTATCCTTGCTTGGATTTTGTTGCTTGTTACCCACAATACTGCTCCATTAAACGCTTAATTAATTTAAACACTGTCTTTTCAATCTCATTCAAACTGTCATGCTGGCCTATTACCGGCCCAGAATGACCTCTTATTTTATCCAATCTATCAACTGCGTTAACAAAGCCCTCAGCTGACTGTAGCTCTATTTGTTGCTGGACAGTAATTTGTGCCCAAAAAGCTATAAAATTAGCTCCTAGGGTCGCATTACCGCCATTTAGTGCCAGTTGCACCTTGTGTGGGTTACTCTTCGTAATTTGTTCTGCACCCAATTTAGCCAACTCTCGTTTTACAAACTCAATATCTTTTGCCTCACTCGCATCAAGTGCTTGGCTGGCCTGATAAAGCGCATGTTGCAATGCTCCCGCAAGCGCATTGGTTTTGTCTCGTCCATCTTCCGAACTCGAATGAACTAAAGCATCAAACAGTCCCTGATAAATAGGTCCGCTTATTCGGCTGAGCATCAAGCCAAAATATTGCTCCAACCTATAGCTAGCTTTACTGCGTATATCCTCTTTGTGCCAGTCGGGTATAGTCTGCTCTGGTATTTGATCGCCCATGTCTTTTATCCATTCTGACAATAGCTGGCGTACCTGATCGACCAACTGATGAATAAAATTAATTTCTTCAGAGCCGATTACACTCAATACATCAGCAGAGTCACCATGATCAATTGGATTTCTCCAATGTCGTAACCTTGCAATATCTTTCAACAGCAGAGGGTATTCCTGAGCTAATTTAGCCATAGGTTGCCTCACGTCCCCCCGTGCAGCTAATAAGTGACACAAAAGCAGCGGTGACATTATTGGTTTATCAGCCTTGAGGTGGATAACACTACCCTTGTTCGTCTTAAGTAGTTTATTAACAAGCTTGCTACCCTCTGTTTGAAACCCTAAATGGTTAGCCGCCTCTAGCGCTAATTCAGCATTACTTTTCGGGTCTGTGCTTAACTCTGAAATACAGTTTTTAAGTTTCGAAAAGGAATAGCACTCGGATAGCATTTGCTCAAGTTCGGCATAACTCTGGCTAACGAATTTTTTAAGGTTATATTTAAACTCCGAATTCTCGGTGGCATTACTCACCTTGCTTGATACCAATAATTGATAAGTCTTACGTAATGTACTGGACTCGCTCATAGCTTGACGCTGATGGTCTCTAAAGCTCTTCTTCCACAACTTATCACGAGCAGTTTTTATTGATGCGTTATCCTCACGCTTAAACCCTCGGGTAAATCGCTCCTGAGTGGTTGAGCGGAAACCATCACTTATATAAAAAGATTTACCGCCAGCAACCATAAACGCATAGCAATGGAGGTAAACCAATTCACCGTTTGGGTTGACTGAAATAGTCCCGCTATTTGTTACAAAACCATCGCCACTAGTACTGGCTGAATAGATTTTAAGCTTTTTATTATGCTGACGAGAACGCTTAATAATATCGATTACGTCGCGTTCGCTTGGAGCCTTTTTAGAAACCGTTTCACTCAATAATGGCAGTGCTTTTATCTGTTTCGCATTTCCTACACTGCCTTGAGAAAACTCGACCAATCCCACGGATGATTGTTCTGCATGAATAGGCTGTAATTCGCCACGGCTAATTACAGGTAACCAGCAGTGATTGATCAAATCAAAGTACACCGTGGCACCAATCACCCGCGTTTGGGTACTATTGATTTTTTCAAGCACTTGCTCACCTTCATGCGTTAAATTCAGCCTGTCAGTAATCAAATTTAATTGCTGTAATTTAAGACACAAGAACTCTGCTAGACTGGAGCGCGTTCCCTCTTTATTTGTAAGTCCCATCTGCTGACTTAACTCTTTAAGATCACCTCCCCCTTCGCTTAGCAAGCGTAATAAAGTACTCTCAAACAGATTCAAATCTTGGTCTGCTTTAGCCTGTAACGAGATAGCAAAACGTAAGCAGGGCCATAGAATATCTTGCGTTGCTTTCGGGTGATGCTGGGCAATAGAATGCGGTTGATGTAGTACTTTAAATACTTTAGGGTGCTGTAGGCTCATTTTACCACCCCATGCGAATTGTTCTTACACAGTTCATAAAATGCCTGTAACTCAGGTACTGCTTGCTTTGCAATTGTAGCTTTAATCAACTGACTATCACCTACTACGACCAATGCTTTTTTCTGGCGCGTCACAGATACACATAAACGACTCTTTGACATCAGGTGACCAAATACTCGCTGCTGTTCCTTTGCCGAAAATTGACGCTGTTGAAAAAACTTTGAACTTTCTGACTGACAACGTACCATCGATAAGAACACCACATCGAACTCCATTCCTTGAAACGAATCAACAGTACCAATACGTAATCGTTCCTCTAATGGCTTGCCTTTGCTGTCAAACAACATCTGATACTTCTGTGCAATAACATAATCCCCTTGCTCGTTTTGTACGGTGATTTTGTCTTTAGCAAGCGCTTTCATTACCTCATTGACCTGTGCTTTATAAAAAGAAATCACACCAAAACTGAGACCTTTCCCTTGTTTGCTATCTATCCACTGCTTCAACTGTTCTGCAATCAACTCGGCTTCAGCCTTTCTAAATCGACTTTTGCTAGCATTACGCTCTTCCTTTCCAAGTTGTGCTGGAGCGTCTAGCCATACAGCTGCCTTATTCTTAATTCCGTCAAGCTCTTGTGAGAACTTGCTGGCTGGAGAAGGGGATTCATACCCTTCTCCATAAGGCTTGTAGAATTGGTCACTGGCGAACTTCCCTAATAGAGGATGGCTACGATACTGCGCATCTAGCGTAATAGTTCTGGACTTACCATCTTGCTGTTCCAACTTTTTTGCACGATTGAATAAATATTCGAACATACTTTCTTTGATATGCTGATTAAACTGCTCTCTTCCACCTTGCCAATCATCCGTATCGTCTAACTCTTTTTCCATTTGCTCTAGCAAAGAGTCATCGACCATATGGGAAAGTTGGCGATGATCACCAACCAAAATAATACAATCTTTTGCTTGAACCATTGGGATCATCAAGTCTCGAGGGCTAGCTCGGGCAGCTTCGTCAACGATCACTGTGCCATACTGCAAGTAGCCTTTACCGTCACCGTTTTTTGATTTGAAGCGACGAATATCCTTACCTTCAGACTGCCCCGTCGTAGCGCCATACACTAGATTGTATTCAGCTAAAGCCGTTTGTACTGAAGAGGGATTGCCTTCAAGATCACTTAGATATTCAAGCAGAGCTCTGCTTTTGGAGGTATTTCGACTACTGTCCTGCAATAAATCGAGCGTTCGCTGTATTGCAGACTTAACATCCTCTCTTGCTAAAACCCGCTTAAGATGAGGCTTAGGTGTAAACCGCTTTAACAACTGAAGCTTGATTTTTTTTAACTGCGGTAAAAAACTCAGTTCACTTTCTGCTTGCCATGACACAGCTTGTCGTAATGTCTTTAAATCCCCCTCTTCAATAGCTATAGCCTTATCACTAAGCCAAGCTAACAAAGCAGCGGCTCTATTGGCGCCATCATCCATAAATGCAGCTTTTGATAGGCGTAATGAACGTAAAATTAACACACTGTCACTCTCAACCGACTGCTGATTAGTAAGTTCACCACTAAAATCTTTTAGCAAACGTATTAATTCATCACTACCTGGTACTCCTACTAGCAATGCTTTTGCCTTGTTTACAAGACGCAAAGCAGCGCTATCACTTGGACTTGTCGAATATGCTTTAACATCACGTTCAAGCTGTAAGTAAGCAATACTTTCCTTTATCTCTGGTGTATTCTGATAAATCCGACTCACCGTCTCTTGACGCCATTCATCCAGTTTGACATCTGTTGAGTTACTCTGCGCAGTCTCTCCAGAACGTTGTCCAAACTTAATAGCGGGTAAATCGTTAACGGACAAACGATTTAATAGATTTTCTACTGCATCATGTTGATAACCCGTAACTAAGATATCTCCTTGAACCGACTTACTTTTATCAATTTCCTGATTAAGACTTTCAATAATGGCCGTGATCACAGTCGTTTTACCGGTTCCTGGCGGGCCTTGAATAACCATAATATCTGGTGTTTCCAAAGCAAGCTTAATCGCGCGTCTCTGGGTTTTAGTCGGTTCATTTTTAGGGAATACCTTGCTTTCAACAAAAGAAGAAAGCGGTTTTGTAAACGGACGTTGGTCACGCCCAGGAGGTAAGGTAGCGCCTTCCTCTATCAGCAATCCCAAATGAGGCATTGCACTTTTACCTTCAATAATTGCACTTCGAGCCATCATTCGTCGCTCAATTTGAACCTGATCACCCAAGATAGACAGTGCAAGCACCATATTATGCGAAGGCACAATACCATCTTTAACGACTATTCGATGCTGCTCAACCTTTACTATATTAAACGGTTCGGTACTTTCATTCGATTCCGGTACACCCTCTTCCTTAACACTACCCGTTTTATCTTCTGAGTTTGTCTGCTGCTGCCAATCAGAAAGGCCGCTATCAAAACCCTTTCGTTCCTTATAGCTCTCCAACATCTGCGTACTAAACGCTTTCCAATCCATATCAGGATCTACGAGATGAGCAATAGGCGTTTCAGGACTAACCATCAACAATGAATCTTGTGACGTTAATAACTTGCGTAAATCAGTTTCAACATAGATAGACATCAGTTCAGCAGAATCATCATCAATCTGACAATTTTCAGGGGCAATTTTGATGTGTCCGACCGCTCTGGCTCGTTTAAGTAACTGCTCACCTTCCGAACTTCCATATTTATCCCAGGTAGACAAATACCCTCTTTGGTCCGAGATAATCTCGTTTAGTTGTTGGGTAGCCAGTATGGCCATCTGTTGACGTTGTTCACTAAAGTTCAACTGTAATTTGATAAGCCTGAGGGATCTAGTAGGCGCTCTGTGCGAACGCGTAACTAATTTGCGCACCCCCAAATAATCAAATTCCACCGCTGAATATTGTTGCACGGCTAATTGCAAGTTATCGCCTAGCAAAACTAAGCCGTTTTTTATTTGTTGCAGGGTAGTTTTATCTGCTTTATCGATATCGCCTTCAAATTGCTCAAGGTGCTTAAGCTGATCGAGAGCGCTTTCTCCTAACACTGCAATTGCGAACTGCTGCTCAGGTTCGTCAGTAAGGCTTAATCTACAGCGCTGCTCAAGAGTTTCTTTAATATCAACGAAAGTCTCACCAAGTTCAGCAGCTTTCGCCTGCTCCAATGTTCTCGGATCAAGCGCAATATCAATTACCCCTAGCTCAATTTCAGGGCCATTGAACGATGCGAGTGCCAACTCAAACTGAATACGCTCTTGTGGCCAATCCTTTTGCTTATGCACACGACTTACTTCAATAAGGTTTGCATTGGCACGAGCGAATCCAAGCCCGATGTCATTAAGTAGTGCAGGCTCACGCAAGGAAATAGTAAATAACTTGCCCTTAATAATTAGCTGTAAATTACCCGTACGTGAATTCAAACGTAGTTGACCCAAATCTCCCTGCGTAAACGTCAGTCCTTTACCATCGAAGGGCTCTATCCAGAAGGTATGACTTATTTCAATATTGAGTTGTTTAAATCGCATTATTTTTCTGAATCCTAATTTCGATAATCACAGAACAAGGAGCATGCAGATATAACTGCACTCCAGCCTCAAGCTCTTGTCTTTCTAACAACCACTGGCTTGTTAATTGACGAAAACGCCCACTGTTATCAGCTACATCTAGGCGTAAATCTTCTGCTGAAACATAGATAAACCAGTCTTGCTCAACCTGATTAATTTCAATCATTGGAGCGTTATGCTGATCAATATCAAAAAAACCTGACAATCGCCTTGGCAGTCTAAGATCTTTACCGTCAACCAAAGGGGCAACCCAAGTCCAAGCTGGCTTATTTGAACCATCTGATGTATGAAAATAGCTGGTGACTACCAAAAGCTGCTCTGGCTGTTGCTTGCAATATGGGCAGGACTGCTCAGAAACCGAAAGTTGGTAATAAAAACTCATGCCGCAGCCACATTGAATTGAGCTATCGGCGGCACTGGCTAAAGTTCGTGGTAGTGAATGAAGACTTGGGCGTTGCCAAGGTGCGGTTCGACCTAGACCAAACATTTGTTGAAAAAAGGTAAGTAATTCCGGTGTCAGAACTAATTCATGGGGCAGCCCGTTAGTTCGACTATTACTGTTATCCTCTGTATCAAAAATAAACGGTAATAAACCATGCTCGGCCTGTAACTCTAGACTTAGTCCACCTTCTTCTGAATCATCTGTAGCCCAATCTTCGTCATCACTTTGAGCATCACGAAAAAGTTGCCCATCAAAAGCTCCAGACATAGTCAGCACCTTGAATGCCAAGAGTGCTAACGAATACGCATCACTTGTTACTCGCGCACCACTTTCTCCCTTAATCACTTCAGGGGCACCATACTGCGGTGTTAAAACACCAGCTCCGGCACTTACCGCCTCAAAGCGAAGGTTATCGGCATCAATCATCCAGGATTCGTTATTCCCTGGAATAGCCGAACAAAAGATATTTTCTGGAGAGACATCCATAAATACCAGCCCAACACTGTGCAGCTTAAGCAGTTCTATAGTTGCCTGAGCCAGCAACTCCAGCCTTCTCTTGGCGCCACCAGATTTAGCATACATAGTTAGCGAGTACGCAGCCTCCAAAGGGACATCTTCGCTAAGCCAAGCTGGACGTGTAAAGTCCTTAGCAACCTGTTTATTTAAAATCTTTGGCAACCAATCACCTATCGGCTGCATATCCTGCATCATTTGCATCACATAACCTGCTTGCTCTTCAAGTAGATAAAGTGGTTTAGTAATGTGCATTGCCTCGGTTAATGGTAATAAGTACAACCGTTCAAGCTGTTCTTGGAAGTTTTTCACTTCAGCTTTATCGGTTATTTCCTTATTATCTTTTAATGGCATTTTAACCAGTAGTTCAGGATCTGAAGTTCGATATACAATCCCTTGCCCACCTTGCCCCAGCTTTTTAGTTAGCTTATGCCGCTGGGATAATTGATCTTTCACCCACCTAGGTTCAGGTGTTTTTTGCTGTTTCATTTGAAGCGTCCTATGCTAACCCTGAGTTAGGGCGAAGCAGAATATGTTTTGTGCAAAGAGGATTGACGAAACAATGCAACAATTGTTTTATCATCACTATGACCAACAACCGGCCACTGACTAATCCAGCGCCGTACATCAGCCTTAACTTGGTCATCTGTTAACTGCCAATATTGATTCAATAACTCTAAGTAAAAGTTAGCTCGATATTCTAAAGCGAGGTCATCAGAAATACCGTCTGTTACTAAGAAACAAGCGTCCAACTCAGCCGTCGCTTGGAGGTAAAACTTCCACGCACTGGCTTGAATTTTTTTACCTAAGGAGTGCGTCTGGTTAGCAAATAGGTCTTCGTCTTTATCAGATAAAAAACGAACCTGTTGTTCACACTCACCTTCCTTTGAAGTAATAATGCAACAATCCCCATCTCCAAGCTGAGCGATAAAAGTCTGTTCTCCCAATACAATGGCGAACAGTGCTGTGCAACTACATTGCTCAATATCTATACCCTGAAGCTCTTCTAACCAGTAATCATGAAATAATTCAATCAACGACGCTGGCTCAACTTCATGCTCAATTTCTTGCTTAACTATTCGTTCAACTATCACTTCATCCGCGCGGTACTGAGCCAACCTTACCACTGCCCGACTTACAGCTTGAGCACCTAAGTGAGACAGCGGCTTGCTTCCTAAACCATCAGACAAAGCAATCAGGATTGGCTCATTTTTAAGCTCGAGATGGTAAGCATCCTGATTAAGTACGCCAAGGCGCTGATGAAGAGGGCCGATTTCACTGTCACCGAAGCCACGCCATACAGATGTGTTACCACTCATCATCATCCTTTGATTCGTTTTCAACAATAACACCGGCTAAATCAACTCGGTTCAATGGCCCGCCTGCAACGATTTCTGGTCGCCAGATCGTGTGCAAAACATGATCCAGCTGTTCTGCACCATAGCTATGATTCGATAGCGTATTTAACTGTGCTAAATCAGCATCACCACCCACGCCAATAAAGTACAAATTATCGACCAGGGAAACTAGCTGCCGCTGTTCTGTATTTAGCTCAAAATAACCATCTGTCAGCACCATAATCAGTGTTTGAGGATTCGCTTCAGCCCAACTACAAAGGGCGGCAATATCACTACTACCTTCAGCGGCTGGTAGCTCAACATCTACTTCAGCTAACCAAAATATTTCTGCAATATCTTCTCGCCAACTGAGGTATCGCGTGCTTTTACTGTGTTGTGCAGTAAATTGACGGATATAGCGCAGCAGGTTAACCAACAGCATAGGCTTACCATACTCAGCCATACTACCAGAGCAATCTATGATGCAATGCAACTCAGATGAACTCATCTTCAAGCTCTTCTGACTGCTGATTATCTTCCTGTTTGACTAAACGCTGAACCTCTTCTTCCTTTGGAACAACATTCGCATTTTGACTCTGAGTACGGGTAGTTACCGACATAGTGACAAACTTAAAGAACTCTTGTATTTGCGAAGAATCTTGTGCCGTAAATACCTTATTTTCAGTACCAGATACAAACTCATTTAGTACGTTATTAGAAGCATCACTGCCAATTGCCATTGCCATGCGATCACACTTTTGTGAACGACCTTCATTCACTAACTCTCGTAAAGGCTGCTGCCAAACATCATTTGGTGCTCCGTCTGACACCAATACAATTGTTGGGCGATAAGCGCGCGACGGTGTTGTTTCTTTATCTTCAATCATCGCTTTTGCCATCGAAAAAGCCGTACCCATTGGCGTTGCACCACTTACGTCCAAATCTTGCCATTCAATATCTTTAGCAGAAGTGTATGGAGTATGAAGTAGAACTTCAGCACCAAAGGTGATAATTGAAACAAGGATTTCAATCTCATTTTTTTCAGCACTAGCGAAATCTTCTACCATTTCTTTTACTGCAGAATTTAGCTCCTTAATGCTATTACCTTGCATACTGGTACTCACATCAAGCAGCAATACCACCGGAAGGGGCTTAGCCTTGGCTACAGTAAAATTTGAAGGGTTAAATCCAGTCATAATATCGTCCTTTGAGTTATCACAATTTTAAATGTATTGAACAGGAAGCAGACATAATCAAACCTTTCCATATCAACTAGTACGTTTCAATTCTCAATATGTTATGCAGCTAAAAGAGCTAGCTAATTCTTAGATATTGAGACATATTTATTAATAAAACCATCATAACTAAACCAATGATTTATCGATGATTGTAAGCTTACAATCTTAAAGGTCACTCACATCGACGATCAGCCCATTGGATACAGAGTATGTTGCCCCGCCCTTTACGCCATCTGAGTGCACTATAATTTTTCCTAGCACATCACTTGGTAAGTGATTCATTAGCTTTTTATGAAACTGGCTTAGCTCTTCCTGAATAAACTTGGCGGTTATATAGGTTCTAATCTTTCAAACTGCTCTCTAACCCAATCCCCTTTACCTCTAGACCGAATGCTTTATAAACTCGCACATCACCTTTCATGTCGAAAAAGGTCTGCAAGAACTGCATGGTAAAATCTGTATTTTTGATGAAGCCTCAACCAACTCTGATCATCCTCGCCTTTTGCATTTTCTAACTCACTCCCTTGCTCATCAGTGATCACCCAGAGAATGGTTTTATCAAACTTATTACAAGTCAGCGAATAATTTAGTATCAGCTGCTGCCAATGGACCCGTTCAAATAGGCCTTCTATGACTGTTTGTTTAGAGTTTTTAGTTGTGATGACAAAGACTTCATCAGGGCTTGGGTTTGTTTGCCTTTTATACAGCACATACAAAATTTCAGTAAAAACTTGAGGGCTAGCTCCAGTTACATTAACTAAAAAATTTATCATTAATTATCTTTCGTCTATTACAATCCATCGATAACACCACTTTGTCTGAGTAATATATCGCTCAAAGAGCTAACCGTAGGCATATTTTATGGCCATATCAGTATGAATATTTAAAGAAGCAGATTAAGAGAAGTATAAAGTTCAGATTCCGTTCTGCATTTACATCTATACTTAATAAATAAGTACTTTTATTTTATGAAATAGGTGTCGATATTCAATAACAATTAAATTTTGGAAAAAGTATTGATGGTATAAATACCCAAGATTTGAAATTTTTAATGTTAGCCTGAGAAATTCAGGATTAAGTAACAATCTCATCAATATCTTTGAGTAGTTCTACTGCGAAACCTTGTGGTTACGCTTCAAGGATCTAGATGCAAAATACTTTCTGCTAAATGACCAAATTTCTCATTGTGACCAAGAATCAATTCATAATGAAGTTCCTTTTCCATAAGTGCTTGATATACAGTAGTAGTTTGTATTCTTTTATACCAGAACTTGCTTTCAAAAACGATCATCTAAATGCTTCAATTTGTAACAATATCAATTAAACTTTTTTTGGTTATTTCAAGCCACCTATATGCATGCTCTCTGGCTTCATTTGAAGGCAGTGAATTGCAAACACCTGATATTTGATCTAGTTGTATTAATGTGGTTTCCTTCTTGATAATTTTAACGCCTATAGTCATCCTTTCAGGCTTAAGCATACTAAATGCACAGTACTCACCTGATGCTATCTGTTGATGATAAATAGCAATGCAATGCTTCATTTTTGCGCCTTCGTCAAATAGCGCATCGTAATTATTAATAGCTATTATCTGTTCATTTCCAACTATGATAATCGGGTAAGGTTTATCAGCATCCTTGGGTCTTAACTGCTGCCTTCTGAGGTTATTACGTCGATCAACCCATCGCTGATGTAATTGTTCTAATTCATCGATGGATTGCAAGATACCAATTCTTTGTACTGGATCATTTATCCCTAATTGAACTCCCAGCATGAGTGCATCTAATAAGTATGCGACTAATGACACTCTCTTAATATTTTGGTCACTTGCGATTACCTGACCAAACCGAGTCCCCGTTAAAAATGGATATCTATTATCTATGCTTAAGGCATTAAAATTAACCATAGAATAATGCTTGAATACTTGATAACGACAAAAGCGTTTATCTAATTGCTTCTTAACATGTTGGAGCTCAATGTCCCGATCAAACTTAAGAACCAGTTTATCTATAAATTTTAATGCCCCTTTTGAGCCGTGATAACCTAATCGTTTCAAAATATCACGCTGACCTAGTTGAGCGACTATTTTTGCCGTCTCATTATCAACCGAGTAATGTTCGCAAATAAGCACCAGTAACAAGGGTCTTGTCAGTAAAATTTGAGCGGCTGGTTTTACGTTTGCCGCTAGCCATAACATTTGATACTGGTGCTCTGGAAATGGGGCTGATTTGGCTAAAAATTCCTTAGGAATACTTTTATACCATTCAATATTTGAGGTAAATTGGCGAATAAGATTCAACCCTAATCCCAACCCTCCTTCTAAAAGTTCTTTAGGCTGGCCTTCAAAGATCCTATAAGCTTGAAGTCTCTGATTCCAATCATGTAACTCCAGGTCGTACCCAAAGCCAAGACTTCTAGTTGGTATAATTAAATGCTGGCTCATATGATCTCCAAAAACAGATGGGCGTTCTCCACCGATAAAATACAAAATCAGTAATATTAAGCTGCTTCTAAGCGTGAAATAATGGCATCCATTGGAATCGATTTTTCTTGAATCATAGCGACGACAGCCTCAATATCTTGCTCACGATTAAGAGACATGGCTTGTTGAATGTCTTTTATTAGCTCTAGAGCTTTATCATTCGTTAACGTGCGAAGTGAATTGATACGCTTACTAGTAGAGAGCTGCATGATTTTGGCTGGTGCATTTAACTGTTTGTCAGATATTTCAGGTTTAGTTGTAATACCAGGCTTGCTTGGTAATGTGCTTTCTGAACAGGTCGGTTCGGGAGCTTGTTGTACTGCTGCTAATGTCTCATCAAGGCTGTTCACCATTACAAGATCATCATTAACTTTATCGTCACTATATGCGCTAACTATAAGGTCAGAATAAAAAGCCATGCTTGGTAGCATAAAGTTGAGATGCTTAATAATACTCGCCTCTATCTCTTTCATCGCTTTTGGCTTTATATATCCCCTTTGCCTATTTGACTGCAAAGTATGAGAGATCGTGTGCTTTACAATTTTGACCCTATCTTTTTTAATAAAATCAATATCATTTAGTTCCAAAACTTTAATTTTTTCTTGTTCAGATATCGATGATATTCGTGTTCTCAATGACTTAATGCAAGTTTGAATGAGTTTTTCAAAACTTGGTTGGAATACGGATTGAATTGAAGGAGTTTGATCCGCTGTGTTGAGTTCACTCTCAGCACCTACAGCTCTCAATTCCTTTTTAACATAACTCATAAAGTTATTGATTGATTTTATATCAGAAGGTGTTGAACCGGTGTACAGCGGCTTAGGTACTCCATCCACTAGGACTTTGAGGTGATTATTCTGGGTTCTTTCATAAGTAAATGGTATGCGGGTACCCAATAAATCATTCAAAAACTTGATCACACTTTTCTGGTACTTACTATAACTCGCTTGCTTGCACATATGAATACCCTTCACTTAGTCTGTTGAAATACCATAGTATTCAAACTGAAGGAATGATGCGGATCGTAAGCTTGTAAAAAGAAAAAGCGATAAAACTTTTAATAAAAATATAATAAATGCTTATTAACGTTTAGAGACTAAGCTACATATAAAGCTAATAACAGCCAAAGGATTGAAATAATAAGCTAAGTTAACACCCGATTAATCTTCCACATACTCGATGACATCTTGAACTTTACATCCGAAATATTGGCACAAAGAATCAATCGCTTTGGTTGTAGTTGAGTATTCATAACTTGGATTCATCATCTTCGATAAAGCAGTTCTGTTCACGCTCGCAGCATCAGCGACTTCTTGTAAAGTAATCTTTCGACGTTCCTTGAATTCTTTTTCAGCTATCAACTCTTTGATTTTAAACCTAATCACGTCTATTCCCCTTTAAATATTATGAAACCACTCAAATGTTCCTTGTAAGAACATAAAATAGGTGCTTTAATGTTCCTATCAAGAACAAATATAGCAACTAGAGAACATAAAGAGGTTTATATGCAACAAACACTACTTAATGCAAAAGAACTTTCTCAAAGAATAAAGTTTAGTGCTCCTTATATCAACCAAACTTTAAAAGATAATGTCTTTATCGAAGGAACGCATTATATAAAGCCATTCGGTGGAAGGAAAATTATGTATATATGGGAGGAAGTAGAAAAAGAGATGTATCGGTCAACTGCCGTAAATCACCATGTCATCCCAATGGTAAAAGGAGGTGTATGTCATGGCTAGTATTCGATCCAGAAACAACAAACTATTGTTTGATTTTACTTATAAAGGCATTAGATGTAGAGAGCAAACTATATTAGTTGATAACAAATTAAATCGTTCTCGACTAAACGTAATTTTAAACAACATTGAAGCCGAAATGCGATTGGGTAGATTTGTATTCAAAAAACACTTTCCATCTAGTCCTCGGTGCAGCTATTTTGCAGAGATCGACGAAAAGACTGAAGATGCAAAAAATAACTCAGTTAACACAGAAGAACAAAAATTAGTCACTAACATTCCAACATTTTATGAATTTACTTCTGAATGGTTAGATGAAAATAAGATCCAATGGAAACTCAGTCACTATAAAAATGTTTCTATGATTTTCGAGCGCTATTTAATACCACATTTTGGTAACCAAGCTCTGGATGAGATAACCCGCCCACAAATAATTAAATATCGGGCGAGTATTTCAGAGCCTAAACGTCTTGGGAGAGTTAAAAAACTTGGCAATGATTGGATAAATCATGTAATGACTCCATTGCGTGGGATTTTAAACGAAGCTGCTATTCGTTATGACTTCCCTACTCCATTCGTCAATATTAAAGCATTAAAAGTTGAGAAGACCCCAATCGAACCTTTTTCTTTAGCTGAAGTGCAATTGGTATTGTCTAAAGTTCGTAAAGATTACAAGAACTATTATACAGTCCGTTTTTTTACTGGGATGCGTACCGCTGAAATTGATGGTCTAAAGTGGAAATACGTCAACTTTGATCGCTCTGAGATTTTAATACAAGAGACCATTGTTGATGGTTATGTTGAAACACCAAAAACGTCTGCATCTTACCGAAGTATTCAATTATCTCAGCCTGTTTCTGATGCTTTGAGACGACAGTTTAAATTAACGGGGCAGCAAGAGTACGTGTTCTGTAATAACAATGGGAATCCACTAGACCACCGCAATATAACAAAGCGGATCTGGTATCCAATGTTAATAGAGATGAATATGAAGCCTCGTCGCCCTTATCAAACTCGACATACATGCGCAACGCTTTGGTTAGCAGCGGGTGAAAGTCCTGAATGGATTGCTAAACAAATGGGTCACAGCACAACCAAAATGCTGTTTGAAGTTTATAGCCGCTACGTACCTAACAATACACGTCAAGACGGTAGTGCATTTGATCTCTTAATCAAACAAACACAAATGGATAAAACAGGAGATAGCGTTTATGAGTAATTCTACTTTTGTATGGATTAAAGACATTAAGTTAAGTGGCCATTTACCAACTGCCAACTGTGAATTTATTTCAGATCATGAAACCATACAAGCTATAACGTCTGCAGAAATAGCAAGGAATTGCCAAATATCTTATGGACTAGCTCAAATAAATGCCTCACAAGATAGCAATGGTAATATCGTTATATGTGCAATTAGACCTATAAAATCTCAATGTAGTGAGCAAACCTATTTACAATTAGTTGATATGATTGATTTTCCTAATAAGAATCTTATGGGTCGTTTTTTTAAACTCATAAGCCTAGTGACTTTTGCTGAGCTTAAGCCTTTTACCAATTATATTCTCAGCAAACCTGATGTGCTTAAGCTGTATATCCAATCACAAGCTAGTTTTCAGCATCATCATGCGTATAAAAATGGTCTGTTTGAGCATAGTATTGAAGTTGCTGAAATGACTTACCAAAATGCCAGACATTTAAAGCATCCAGAAATTGAATGTCAAACAGGGCTTATTGCTGGCTTGTTCCATGATATTGGAAAAATATACCCCCAACTACAAAATCAAAGTGATGACTATATCGGTGGCCCGCATGAGAGTTACAACTTTGCTTTACTTGCTAATCCATTAGGTGAATTGGGTACACTTAATAGTAAAGTGTTCTCGATGTTGAGTGATCTACTATCAGCAAAGCCATATGGACATAAAACACGTTATGCGATTGAATTTGTACTTAAACAAGCTGACCGTACATCAGCTGAATCAAACTTTGTAAAACGTAAATTTGAGAAACTGCCAGAACATTATTATTTCACCAAGGTGAATGGTAGTGTCATGTATAGACTCAACAGTCTATAAACTAACATTTAAGGAAAAAATCGAATGCTGCGCTATATTGGTTATTCTGAGTATTTTGCAACAGGTGAAGGTGTTACTGAAATTTTTGTATCAGGTACTAAAGTTGAAATAATTGATTTTACAGGCTCGTTTTATGAACGAAGCCTGGAATATTACACTTTCGATGACATCAGGAAATATTTACAAGAAATTGAAAACGATGCTGAATGTATAAAGGAGCATGACAGAGAAGACTATAATGCTTTAAGAACAGCGTATAAACTTCAGTACCACGCCCCTACAGTAGCTCAAATTATCAAGCAAGGTGGATATTGCACCTTCAAATACAAACTACATTTCAATCTATCGTAAATTTTTATATCACATCAGGCCATTATGTAATCTTAAGTTCAATCAGAATGTGAATGACTATTTACAATGTAATTTTTAAGAAAATGACATGTTACCGTTTGTTTTCATAACTTAAAATCAATACCAAATGAAAAAAACTGAATATACTTTGATGTCTTTGTACCCTTTTATAAAGATTATTAACAACTGCTATCTCTAAGAATCCGGAACCATCATGCTTTCCTAAGTATTTGTTTTCATTTTGAGTCGCTACTTCAAAGTTAGCATGACTAAACTCATGCTCAGCCAATCTTCTCTTCCATTTGATTTGTACTGCCTCTGAGACTTTTTCACTTAAGTCAGCACTATAGAATTTAAACTTTAAATGTCTGTTTTTTAAACCAAGTAATTGACAAAATCGAATAAAAACTCTAGAAATGTATACGTTAGGGCACCGTAGAACATAATCTTTACCTGGTATGGCATATCTTATAATCTCCATGATCTGCCTTAAATTTTCTAATGATAACCTCTCCTCCTCAATACTCTTATCAAGTTGATTGCACAAAAAGATAAATACTCTATCAGATATAACCAATTGTTTGTCTAGCGCTTTACTACAAGTTAAATGACTTAAACGTGGAAATTTTGGAATTAATGGTAGTTTTTTACCAGTACGTGGGTAATTCTGGTTAATTTGTTTAGCATTCTCGAGTAACTGCTGTAATTCGTCTAAAGGTACATTAAAATGCTCTGATGACTCTATTACGGAGCTGACTTTTAATGCATTTAATGCCCTGGCCCAAGTCAAACTACTGATACTTAAGTTAGGATATATTTTCAGTTCAAAGTTAAAGAAAGAAGGCATTCGTAATAAAGTGTTCAAAGGTGCTGGTTTAATGTCTAATATTCTTTTTGTATCTTGAGTGAAATAATTAATCCTTTCAGCCAAACTTAACCCTTGATCTTCATCAACTAATGTTGCGCGGCCAACACATTCAGAAATGAAGTACTTGGTAAGCATAAAATGAGGCTTTATCTCAAGGTAGTATAGAATGTCTTTAAGGTGAAGATAACTGTTAAGAGTCGATTCAACTCCTTTATGACCCATTAAATGTGACAACACAAACATTTTTTTTCGTGAGTTATTACTGTAACTTAAACGATCCTGTAAGCGTTCTAAATATTCATCTTCAAAAATAACATTGTTGAAGATTATCAGTTGTGATTTGCCTTGTTTTATAATGGTTGGGTTTAAGCGGCACCATGACCAATTAGCAAAACTATGCCTAAGATGATGGACCCTTAAACTGTAATCTTGGGTGTAATGGCGTAGCAAATCGGTTATCAAATCATATGCTTGGTTAATGTGTTTAGCGTTCTCAAAAAGCAATGCTTTTTTATTCCCCTTAGCATTTTTATGTATTTGATACTTTGTACGTAACTTTTTAAGTGAAGGTTTAGGCCAAAGCGCATCTAAAGGTAACTCACGCCGTCCTGAAGCCGTTTTAAGTTTGCGGTGTAAATTTGGTCTTACCGATAATTGAACATAGTCAAATTCATCTTGATTTGGCTCCTGTTGAGAAAATGAAAAATCTGCCCAGGTTAATTTAGCCGTCTCATTTCGTCTCAAACCACTGAAAAAACAAAAGCAAAGTAAAAAATAAGCATATTGATGAACAGGACTCTCCCGTGCGTGTTGATTTAAATAGCTCAACACTTCTTCAATATGAGATGCTGAAATCAAATTAGCATCAACCTCACTTGCACTTCCAACGACATCTATATCAGACAAACATAAATCACGAACCAAATCATAATCTAATAAAAATTGGGCAAAATAATAAACATATTTTTTTCGTTGAGCTGAAGTAAATAACTCAGAAGTTTCATTTAATTTATTAGCCCAATCTTCCCCTGATAATAACTTAATGTCACTTGTACTAAAAATAGATAAAAAAGGTCTACTGATACTTTTAACATAGTCAACAGTGGTAGATATTCTTAAACGTTTTTTGTAAGTACCACCATTCTTTAATAAAATAAAGAACCAAGAGCAAAGCAGCCATAGGCATGAATTTTTGACTATTTTTTGAGTTTTAAGGATGTTGGTTAAATAAGTTAAACAATCGGTACGGTTTTTATTGCTTTCATCCAAAAACAAAACGTGTTCAAAAATAATTTGTAACTCTTGAAGCGTTTGATCAATAGAAATAAACACCGAAGTGTCAGTGAGTACTGCTTTCCAACTTTTTAATGGTTTAACACTTGCTTCACTAGTTTCAACAGTGTGCGGATTTGTGTATTTACAAGCTTTGTTCGTTAAAAGACGAATGAAAGCATGCTCTGGCAATGCTTGACAAACACTAGGTAATAAATACATTCGATACTGAACAGGTCCATAACGTAAAACATTGTCAATCTTACGCAATGTCCTTAATTTGATTATTGATAAATCAGACCAATTGAAGTCAGAGACTGTATTTAAGTACACCAATATAGATGATTTAATCATATGTTCTTTAACACGCTTATCTTTTTGGAGACCATGCCACTGTTGTATTGTCATCAACGCGACATCACTTAAAATAAACCTTTTGGATGAATTTTGTTTTTGAGACTGCCAATAACACACTCCACCGACATAAAACACATCCTCGGGTGATTCAAGTATCGACAATAAATCTTCGGTTTTTCCTATGCTTACCGTTAAATAAATCATTAAGGCTGCGCGACCTAATTTACCCGCGGTTGAGAGTTCTCTGTTAGGCGTGATTAATTCACTATCTAGAATCGAATTGAGTAATTCAACTACAGGCATTTTGACAAGATCAACCGGTGTCAATATGGGTTTATCTCGCTTTAAAGTAACAATGGTCGATATATTTGGTGAATCAATATTTAGGTGTTTTTTGGCATAATTAAGGAGTGATTGCAGAATCAATAATTGAGTTTGCTTAATGATGACTGCAGGCTTCAAATTAGCTATTAAAGACTTCAATTCATTGTGTAAAAAACTGGTATTTGAGTTTAGAATATTTTTTTTAAGATGTCCGAGTAAGTTAATATAAAAATTTAGAAACTCCTTTTCAGAAACCCTCTGTGGCTCCACAACAGCTGTATTACTGCTTTTATTATAATAAGCATCTCTGCAATCACAATAAAATGGATGATAATCCCGATCATCGTTGAGTTCTTTTATGAAAGAACGGATTTTATTGGTACCCATCCAACCTCCTTAAATAATTCATTGAGTGTTGGAAGTATTTCATTGATTGCTTCTACATGGCTGAGTGCAGAATAATCACCTAATGGCACCTCACCAGTTTGCCAGTGACCCATTTGAAAATTAATTAATTCAGTATTAACATTTTTATCAAGCAATTTAGATTTTAGCCAATGTCGACCAGCATTTGCTGGTAACACTATCTCTCTTCTACAATATCCAACCAGTTCAGACGGTGATAAATTCTTAACTACAGTACTTGATCGCTGCTTATGAAAAAAGAAGAAAGGCCCTTGTTCTTTACGTGAATTTCTTATTATTTTGTACCATTGTGAGGCTTGAGAATGATTAAAGCCGAGGACGTTTTGAGCTACATCGACGATTTTATCTAATGAACTACAAATTTTTGGCATTAAGATCCGTAATAACGATCGTAAGCAGCCTAAGTGCCTCTTATATTCGACAAGTTGAATTTTTAAAACATTTGGAACAGCAACAATTCTGGAGTGGGTGAAATCAGAATCATCTTTATCGCTTATACCCATAAGATTAAAGGATGGCAAGAATAACGCTAATGTAGGTAAAGGGTTCCAAGCAGCTCGATAACCCGTACCAAATAACAACATCCATGCGGTATAAGCAGTAAACGCATTGTGGTAATCGATGATGCTTTCTAATTTATGATGAAAGCTTGGCTTTGATGCTGATATTCTCTGTGATAAAGCACTAATCAATTTTGTAATTGCTTCATTAGTTGGTGTAAATGAAGAACCCATAAAATGATTGATTGTTGAATAGTAGCGCAAGTCAAAAAACCTGATTGGCAATGGTTTACATGAATATCTTAAAATATCTTCTTCAACATTCAGCCAAAGTTTGTTTAACTGTTTGCATCGATGATGGTCACATACATTGGCATAACTTCTTGCTACACGGGTAGTATACATTTGAACAGCATAACTATAATCGATATAAATAGGGTCGATAATCTCAGTAGAATTAAGATAGTAGCTTATGAAATTGACGAGGCGTGTAATACTTATTCGGCCGGAACTGTGACTATCAGACATTTTTTTAAGTTTAAGAGTGATTTTATTCGTTAATACTTCTATATTTTTTTCATTTATTATTGGCCCGACAGTGTTCTTACCAAAATTAGCGCGAATTATTTTTAATAAAAAATCAGGGCAAGATGTAAAGACTTCTTCTTTGATTTTCCTTAAACCAAAGTGTTCCATCCTTGATTTGGCTGAATGCAGGACAAAAAAATGCCACCAGCCCTGACCATTTTCATCAATGTATAGACCTTGCCGCTTTTTAGATAGGTCTGTAAAAACGTACAAGTTTTGAATTTCTGCGATGGTTTTACTCAACAGCAGCATCAGCCAAATAGTAATAACGACGTCAAGGTTACTTTGTTTTTTGCCGTTTGCTATCAATGTACTTACTAAAAAGTTTAACTCTTCAGGCATTAATAATTGAGTATTCTGCATTCCCATATTATGGGATCGACGAACATTCGCTGTAACGTCAATTGCTATCCTAGCTTGAATGTTTTTGTTGAATGGAATGTCTATATCCAGTAGCTCAGTTTTGTCTCTCTTGGTAGTTAAATCACGATTATTAACTACAAATTTTTGGCTTTCAAATTGGTCATCCTCATCTAAACCGTCTCCATTAGGAGTCAAAGGTTTATCAGGGATTAAAGCAAAGATATCTTCTTGCGCTCCAACAATAGGTAATGCTTTGGGATCAACATAGCGTTTAGGTTCACGATCAATAATTGAAGGTTTTCTAATAAAGCTCTTAGGTGATTTCCAGTCATTTGAAAAAAAATGTAATAACACTCGAAGGTAATTTTTATGTACTGAATAAAACCAGTTATCTTTACTCTCTAGATATTCTTCTATTTGAAAAGCGATAAATTCTGGCGTGTCTTTATCTGAAAAAGGTATCGTCTGGTGAAATTCAATAAAATCTTGACCTGTGGATTTCATAAAAAGTCTAAGATTAGAACATGCCTCTTCTTCTCTAGTAGATGATGTTGTCGCAAGTTCAGGATCTCTCAAAGTATCTAGAACTACATAGTAGTGCTTTATAAATGCAGCCAAAAGTTGACATGACTTTTGAGTGAGTTGGTATTGATAGGACTTTAGCAATAAAACATAGAAAGGATGTTCACTGCACCAACCTTTGTGGTAAGTAATACGATAATATTCAGCCTCTAAAATTTTATCATCTATATAAAAACCATGATCATCAAGCGCCGAAAAGATATAGGGTGCCAAATGAAGTTCTCTTAAAATATTTTCTGCTGAAACCGATGAGAAATGCTTTATTTCCTTTATCATTTTGATAATCTGGCTTAATCCACCCAGAGACACTGGCGCTGATATTCTTTCAATCAACACTTCGAGATCTTCTACAATTTCCTCTTCACTGAGCTCCAGTAAGTTTTTTTCACTATATTGAAAAATATGCTGACACAAATACTGTTTTAAAGTAATCATTTTAATTTAACCACTTTGGTGCTGATATGTAACCATTCACATAATTCTGTTTTGGTTCTTATCTTTGGAAATAATGATTGCCACTGAGGGGATTTGAAAACAGATGGTTGCTCATCAGTAATGAACCATGCCGATAATGACATAGTGACAGTATGTCCGGTAACATCAACGAACTGTTTTAGTAAGGGGCGAACGATATCATTCAGCATGAGCAATCTTAGAGTGTCTTTATTAGGACGTCTTGGTAAAACTAAACAAGGAACCAATGAACTTTCGTCTGCTGCATAGAGCTTACATAACTTCTGATACGTTAAAACACCTGATATCAACCGATAGTAACCTGCCTGGGTTTGACTAACTAAGAGTGGAGCTTGATATGAATCTAGCAATATTGAAGCTGGAGATTCAAATTCGTCATCAGAACTTGGCTTTAATGTACTGATTAAATTAAATGACTCATAAAAGCTCTTTAATTCTCGATCAAGAGTAATTGATTTGAATGTTACAGACTCAAGTTTTACATCAACCAAAAGCTTATCTAAGTTCTTTTCAAAATTAGCGGCATGAATGTTCATCAATCACCTACAAAATGTTCAGTAGTAGTCAATTTGGACATTTACAGTTTGTGCCTATTTTGTGACCAGATCAAGAGATAAATTGGTCTTAAATTGCTAAAAACATCGAATTATATTCTGATCTATAGCACATAAACCACTAAAAATTAATAATTTATAGACTAATTCAATAGGTTAGGAATTAATGAAATTTAGAGGGAGAACGTCTTGACATGGTAGGGGTCGGTGGTTCGAATCCACTCAGTTGTACCAATTTCAAATCATAATAATTCAGCCAGCTTATGCTGGTTTTTTTATGTTCAAAATTCCTAAGATTTACAAAATATCATCAACTACTTTTAAATATCATAAAAACCACTCAGTGATTGTTCAAAGAGTGGCTGTTTTGTAGTTTATATAAAGGCTTATAAAGAATTCACAAAAGCTTTTAACTTCATATCTCGATCAATGAGTAACGGATAATCTGTTCGCCCTGCCATTGGCCAACCGTTGCGCCAAGTTTGCTTGTCACTTACCCCCCAAAACGTAATTCGACCTATGCTGTCGCTATGTTTTTTATAGAGAGCAAACAAGTTTTGATAGCGTGATGCTAATTGCTGCTCTACTGCAATGGGTAAACCTGCAGCGTACGGGTTATATTGTTGTTGCAGTGCGACATCTAATGAGACGTCGGCGCCTGCTGCTAAGTTTTCAGGAAATGGTAACACTGAAATATCAAGCTCTGTGACCATGACATCAACACCTGCTGCAGCAAACGCGACAATTGAATCTTCAACTTCGGTGAAGTCTGGGTAATCAAGAGAGTAATGGGCTTGCATACCTACACCATCGATTTGAATGCCCTTTTGTTTCAGTCGCTTGATTAACGCAATAGCACCTGCTCTTTTTTCAGGCTTAAACATATTGTAATCGTTGTAATACAGTTTGGCATTAGGCGCAGCTTGGTGTGCATAGATAAAGGCTTGCTCTATGAAGTCATCGCCGATAATTTGCTGCCACTTTGATTCACGTAAACTGCCATCTTCATTAAGTGCTTCATTTACTACATCCCAAGCAAATATTTGATCAGCATAACGACCAGCGACAGTTTTAATATGTGTTTCCATAACCTTTAATAGTTGTTCACGTTTTAAAGGATTTCCCGCATCATCTTCAAATACCCAGTCAGGCGTTTGCGAGTGCCAAACGAGAGTATGACCTACAAGTTGTTGATTATTTTGCTCAGCAAAGCTAACTAATGCATCAGCAACATCAAATTGATATTCGTTTGGTAATGGGTTCACCGACTCCCATTTCATCGAATTTTCAGGCGTGAAGGTATTGAAGTGTTTAGCCGCTAACAATAGCTCAGGATCGGTAGGGTTCAATACTTGAGATTTACTGATTGCTGTACCAATTTTAAAGTTTTCAGCAAATTGATTTTTTAAAATAATATCTTGAGTCAATGTTGCTGTTGCTTCAGGTTTTGTTTGCTGAGTGACACCTTGGTCATTATTACAGCCTGATAGCGCTAAAACTACCGTGGCACAACCTGCAATTAACGGTTTATTGAATTTATTAATTATTTTCATCACTTTCCATGTCCCGCTATTTGTGAGTAATCTGGCCGAATATTAATGCATTACATCGACCAAACAAGGTTAATAGTTGTCGTTTAAACGAATCTAATTAGTGACTGATAGTCGCTAATCCGAATAAATATTGGCTTTAATTACAGGCTCTCAATTAAGCCTGCAACTTAATAGCCTGCTAATACCAAGGTAAGAAATGTCTAACTGATGAGTAAAGATTTCAGTTGCTCTCGCCATTTTGTAAATCAAGTCCAAAGCACTCATTATGATTATTCCTATACTGCTAGGGTTATAATGAGAAACTATCAAATAGTCCTTTGGACAACAAGCTAATCTAAAATAGACTATTTTGCTGCTTATTAAAACATTTATGTAACATAGATTTTATATTTACTGACGATTTAACTTCAGCATCAAACGAATGATTACAGTCGTTATCACCATTAGCCGTTAAAGCCAGAGCCAAATGGCTATAAAGTTTATCTACCGCTAAGATCGGGAGTTTGAAGTAATAAATAACAACAATGTCTATCTGCGGCGTTCAGCATTCAGCTTGAAATCAAATGTTTAGTTAAACAGTGCCTTGAATGCAGGCTTAGGTTGGTGTTTTCTATCCCATAGCAGCGGATAATTGGTGCGGTTCGGAATTGGATAGTCATTTTTCCACGACATTCCATCATGTAATCCCCAAAAGGTGACTCTGTCGATCTTTTCACGCTTTGCTTTGAATATATCAAATAGCTCTGTATATCGTGCTGCTAATTTTGCTTCAATGTCAGCGGGTAAATGATCTGAATATGGATCTAAGTAAGTTTTAAATTCTTGCTCCTGAAACTGCGGGTGCATAAAGCCTTGCCCAATAACTTGCCCTTCTTTGGTAAATGGCAACACATCAATATCGAGTTCAGTGATCATCACCTTCAGCCCCAATGCTGCGTATACATCAATTGCCTCTTCGATGAGATGACCTTTGGGAAAGTTAAGTCCCCAATGCGCTTGAATTCCGACGCCATCAATTTTTATCCCTTCACTTTGGAGCATCTTGATCATACGTACAATACCGTCACGCTTAGCCGGTTTCCAGGCATTGAAATCGTTATAATAAAGCTCGGTATTAGGCGCGTACTTGGCGGCAAAGGTAAAAGCGGCTTTTGCCATTTCGTCACCACTTCCAATAACATTAGTCCACACGGTTTGACGATAGTTACCATCATCACCAATGACTTCGTTGAGCACATCCCAAGCATCCACTTTGCCCAGATACCTGCCTGCAACTAGCTTAATATGTTGCTCCATTCGATCAATTTGCTGTTCTGGAGAGTTTGCTTCACCATTCTTTTGCTTAAAAAACCAATCAGGCGTTTGGTTATGCCACACCAGCGTGTGTCCTACGACGAACATATTGTTGTTTTTTCCAAAATCAATAAATTGATCCGCTGCCGTAAAGTTGAATTGATCGGGAAGTGGGTTAACGATTTCTGCCTTCATGGCATTTTCAATGGTGATGGTATTAAATTGTTTGGAAATAATGCCAGCGCTAAGAGGATCCTGTCCTGAGACAATTTCATCATTCACTGCTACCCCAATTTTAAAATCATTTTTAAAGTGTTGTTTTAAAGCTTCATTTTCAATGAGACCGTTCTGTATCTCAGCTTCAGTGGCAACGCCATGGCTTGAATACAACATTGAAAAAAATATTGGCATCACAGCTAGTTTTAAAACTGATAACTTTAATATTGCGAGGCTAGATACGCCTAAGCATGTCGTTAATGCTTGTTTCCCTACGCCTACTTTCCTTGTGTTTAGTTTCATCCTGTCATCCTTTGTATAAATAGTGTTAGCTATCTTATGAGGATTTCAATGTAATAGTCAATTTGACCACTTGAGTTTATTTTGTTAATTTATTGATACAAAAAAAAGCGACTAAGCTTTTGAGCATCAATGCATGGTAGATAAACATGACAATATTCAAAGAGACGGTTTAGATATGAATACACTAACTAATGGCAATTTAAAGCGTGTTTTTGTTTTTGGGCTGATGCTAGTCTTGGCACCAAACATAAAGGCCGCTGATAAACAAAGCAATTTGATTGCCCCCAAATCACATTCAACCATAATTGCAAACTGCCCAAAGGATATACGTCCTTTTGCAAAAGGCTTATCACCTAAATTGATCACCACTCAACTCAAATTCTTAGAAGGGCCAACTTGGTCTAGGTTGACAGGTAAATTTTATTTTTCAGAAATGGATTTTAATGGTCCTCAGACATATGGGCCAAAAGCAGCTATTTATTCATGGAATGAGCAAGACGGTGTTAAGTTGTTTATTGAAAATAGCGGTACCAATGGACTGCTAGCTGAGAATAAACAGTTAATCAGCATGAATCATGACACGCGCTCAGTGAATACATTTTCACTAACGACCAAAGAACGAGTGTTAATGGTAAATGACTTTAACAGCGCAAAATTTAATTCTCCCAATGATCTTATTAAGCATCCTTCAGGAGAATTATTCTTTACCGATCCCGACTGGCAATTAAGCGGTAGAACGCAACAAACCCCCTTCACCGGTGTCTATAAAGTTAATGTTAAAAATGAAGTCTCTTTGCTATCAACTAAGTTCATCAAACCTAATGGAATTAGTTTATCATCTGACAACAAAATCCTATATGTCGGTGATTATAGCCATCAAATATTTGCACACCAACTTACGGAGAATAATGAGTTAGGGGCATTAATTTTTAAAATCAACATTGATACACCAGATGGGATCAATGTTGATTGTGCCGGAAACATCTATGCTGCCAGTCATAATGAAGGTAAATTGTATGTCTATAACCCACAAGGTGAATTACTTCAAAGCGTTTATATTGCCCCTAAAATTACCAACTTGGCTTTTGGTGGTAAAGATTTAAAAACCATTCTTATCACCACGGGTAATGGCTTATTTACCTTACAATCAACGATTGCAGGTATATCAACAACTCATTCAAATTAATCGACTATTCCTTTACCCGTAGCAGCCCAATATAGTCCGCCATATAGATGGTCTAAAAAAAGCTTATTTTGATAAACTGGTTTGATATGGCCCAATGAAGTATAAAACGATCGACCGCCATCAAAGTTGTGATACCAAGCAATAGGATGAAAATCACCCATGCCGCTGCCCTGCTTGGTGCCCCAATCAGCGTTAGGGTTATAACTGGTTTCATCGACAGTCAAAAGATAATTCAGTCCCGTTGAATTAGCTTCACCAAACTCATACCATTCGTCAGTCCACAGCATCTTTTCAGGCATTGATTCTAGACCAGGAAATTCACTAGACACTTTAGACAGCCAAGCTGTTTGCACTACCGGGTGTATAACGAACGTATGCCCAACGAGTTGTTGATACCAGCCCCAGTCATGTTCAGTATCCGATGCACTATGTATCCCGACAAAACCTTTTCCTGACTGAATGTAGCGTTCAAGGGCTTGCTGCTGCTCATTCGACAAAATATCACCCGTAGTAGATAGAAATACCACGACATCAACCTTGCTGAGGTACTCATCGTTAAAGTAATGACTTTCTTCATGCCAGATCAGATTGAAATAATGTTTATCTGCAAGCTTTTCAAACGCCGTGACGCCTGCTGGAATAGACTTATGATGCCAGCCAGCTGTTTTAGTAAATAATAGTACGTTGAATTGTTTAGCCGCTAAGGTTTCGAAACCTGTCGCGTGGCTGTGTTGATGGTTAAAACCAACAATGGCTATAAATACCACGAGTAAAAATTTATGCATTTGTAATATTATCCTATTTAAATTTGACGAATAAATTTGCCGTCAATCTACCGGTAATGGGATTGTCATTGATATCAAACGCCGGTTTTACCAGGCTTGAATGCAGTAGTTGCCCAGGAAAAATAATTAACCGATTCTGCTGATATGGGATCACTTTATAACATTCAAAATCTGGATGATCCTCAGTGCAGTAGCCACTATGCTGTAAAGTATTAAGTGTTGTTTGGTACTCTGCTAATCGGGCTTCATTAATAAATTCATAGCCACTACGTCTATGGCGGAAAAAAGCGGTACCGCCATGTTGATGACAAGATAAGTAATGAATACAGGCAATAAGATTAGGATGATAAGTATCAAAGTGTGGAATGGTTTGTATTAATGACAAATCAGCTTCTGCTGTGGTCAACAGTGAGTAATAGTTATCACAAGGGCTTGGCGTAAGGTGTTTAGGCAAATTAAAAATAGAATACAAGGCTTGCATCAGTGGTTTTAAGTAAGCAACCACATCAGCTTTGGACATGGCACTTCTGATCCCCGGGTATTGGGTATGTTTATCCTGTATAAACTGACAAGCAGTAATGATCTGGTCACGAACAACCTCGATGTCCGCGACATAATCATCAATAATAACAATAGGTATTTTACTGTTACCGATATATTCAATACGAGGCTTTATATCAGCATTAATACTAAACATAGCGCCTTAACTGATTGTAGACTTGCAGTAGTTATTTATAAAATCCACATGGTTAGGCAAGCTATTTACCCGTCTAGCGATGCTTTGTTTAATGGTACCTAAAAACTGCGCCAATTCGTCATCAGACATGTTATCGACAATAGGATGATATTGCTCAGGCATCAAGCCTTGGCCTAACATCACTTGTAGCCATGAAGCTTCACCAAACAACTCTTGATCTGTTTTATACACTTGGCCACTTTGTTTGAATAAATCTATTCTTTTTTGTAAGCTTTCAGGGATATCCATTTGCTTACAATAGCGCCAAAACTCACTGTCTTTTCGCTCTGTCACATGATAATGAAGCACAATAAAGTCACGAATATTCTCAATTTCAATTCGCATCTTTTGATTAAAATTGTCAACCACGCCACTTTCCATTGCGGTTGTTGGCAAGTTTTGCATTAATCGAACAATGCTTTGTTGGATCAAATGAATACTGGTTGATTCAAGTGGTTCAATAAATCCGCTGGATAAACCGATAGCGACACAATTCTTATTCCAATGCTTACGTCGAGTACCAGTCCGAAACTTGATAACTCGAGGCTCGTTGATCAGCTCCCCTTCAATATTTTCAAGCAGTAATGATTTAGCGTCATCATCAGACAGATATTGACTACAAAAGACTAAACCATTACCCATTCTATTTTGCAGCGGTATTTGCCATTGCCAACCACAAGGATGAGCAATAGAGCGGGTATAAGGTACCAGTGGTTTCGTTTGCTTCGTTTGCACCGCAATTGCGCTATCGCAAGGTAACCAATGACGCCAATCGTCATAACCGGTATGCAGTGTTTCTTCTATCAGCATGCCTTTAAAACCGGTGCAATCAATAAATAAGTCACCAGCAATCTGTTGACCATCAGCTAATGTTAACGATTCAATAAAACCATTTTGTTCATTTAAATTTACTTTTGAAATCGTTCCTTCAATGCGTTTAGCGCCATACTTTTCAGAAAACTGACGTAGAAAGCGGGCGTAAAGTCCTGCATCGGTATGAAACGCATGATTTCTATCATGATTAGCTAGCACTGCAAATTTACCTACACGACTTGCCACGTGTTCAGGGCAGTAATCGCCTATGTCACTGGCAACCCCTTGCTTAACACCTTTTAACCAAAAATGTTGAAATCCTGCAGCCCAGCAACTTTGGCCTATGTAACCAAATGAATGCATATAGTCTTGATTAACATCACGCCAGTTTTCAAAAGAAATACCTAATTTAAACGTGGCATTCGTCGCAGCCATAAATTCAGCTTCGTTGATTTTTAATAAATCATGAAAAATGTGTAAGGTCGGTATGGTTGCTTCACCGACACCTACGGTAGGAATTAAATCAGATTCAACTAAAGTGACATTAATATTCTTGCCTAATAACTTAGCAAAAGCGGCAGCAGCCATCCAACCAGCAGTACCACCGCCAGCTATAACTACGTTTGTTATTTTTTTATTCATTTCAGTAGCCTGCATGCTTGTTTAAAAGATATATAGCCATGATACGGTATCGAATTAATGATAATAAATAAACAAATTTACTGATAAAGTATTTATCATCAAAATCCCATTAATGGGTCAGTTGACTGTTTTTACGTTCAACCAGTTTTCTCATATGCGCCTGAGAAGCAATAATCATGTAAATGGCTTCAAGATACCCTGATTGATGTAATTTAATCACTTTATCAGCCGCCAAACTGGCTAGCTTATCTTCATTGATAGTATAAAAACCAATTAACTGATGCTGACTGTCATTATTTAACGTCACGTCGATAGTCACCGCTTCAAGTAAATCAAAATGAGTGAGTGCAGCAACAAATAATGCATTCGCATTGAGCCCTTGATGTAACTCCTCAAGTATATTGGCCATATTCTCCAAATATTCACTATTGCCACCAAAAGGTAAAAACAGTTCAACGCCCTGCTCATCATTGACTCTAGGTGAGTCCATATCTAAGGTAATGACTCTTTGTGGCTCAGATACCCCGTTCATTACCGAATGCTGAGTGCCAATGTAAAATGGCAATCTTTGCATTGAAAGCGGGATATAACTGGCATCCCACTTACCTTCATTTAAGAATAAGTTTTCATTATTTTTAAACCCAAACAGGGTGACTGGCGTAAACTCGCCTGTGTCAGCATTTTTTTGAAACATAATCGGGTAATGAGCCTGAACCGTTTTAAATTCAGCGACAAAAGTCGGTGAAAACCACTGGTCATCGCCATACTTAGCTGAACGTTCGGTAATAATTTTTATATTTTTATGTTCAACGTTATTTAATAATGCGTGAGTAGCCATAGATGCGTTCCTTTTGGGTTTTATTAATACCACTATGCTAATTGAGCCTTGTCATGATGATCGTCGGCGCGGTTATGAATGGGGCTTTTTTTTATAGTGAGATCTTTGTTTCTGCTTGTTTGAATAATGCTTTGCTGAATACTGTTAAGTAAACTTCGATTACAAATAGCGACTTGTTTTAATTGTTGTTGCTGCTGAGCGACCTTCTGTATTTGCGCCGAGTATTGACTTAAATCGAGTTTGTCACTCAGCTCATGTTGCTTCATGCCGTAATACACGTATTGATAACTGGCAGCAGGAAAAAGCGGATAAGCTTGGGTAATATCGTATTTACTCGGGGCTTGGTGCTGCCAAAGCGCCAATAACTTCAGTAAAGAAGTTGGCGTTGTGGTGTCATCTTTATGTTTACGCCAATACTCACTGTCTTTTCTATTTGATAAAACATAGTGCAGCTTTAAAAAATCAATTATTTGTTGCCAATGGTTGAGCATTCGTTGATTAAAACGCTCTTCAATAAGAGGCAATACTTGCACATGATGCGGAAACTGCTCAGCAATAAACATCGCTGATTGTTCGACTAAGGCTAAAGCTGACGCTTCTAGCGGCTCTATAAAGCCAGCTGACATGCCGATAGCAACACAGTTGTTATGCCAAAATTTGCTTAAATGGCCAGGATTGAAGCTAAGGTGTTTAACGCTTACGCTGTCGACTTCACCACCAATGTATTGCGTTAACGCAATCTTGGCTTCTTCATCTGATATAAACTCACTGGAATACACATAGCCAACCCCACGGCGAGATTGCAATCCAATATCCCAAATCCAACCAGCAGCCTGCGCTGTGGCAAGGGTACTTGAATTAATGGGATGGTTTTTCGATGAATAAGGCACCTGAGCCGCAACGGCACGGTCGTTAAACAAGATAGATTTTTTACAAATAAACGGAATTTTATAATGCTGTTTTATCAATAAGCCCTGTTGACCACTGCAATCGATAAATAAGTCACCATTAACAAGCGGCGACGTTAAAGAATCCGTCTGTAAACAGGTAATAAAGTCTGTTGCATCCGCATTAAGTCCTATGACGTTAGCGCTGATATGTTTGATGTTAAGTGTATCAATACAATGATTTTTTAATAATAATGCAAATTTACCCGCATCAAGATGATAACCATAATTACCGATATAGTCGTAATCTGCTGTATGGGTTAATTTAGGGGCTAAATTAAGCTGGCAAAGACTTGATTGATAACAGAATAATTGAGCGAAACTGGCTGCACCATCGTAATGACAAGCAGAGTGGTTAGTGACTGCAATGTCGGTTCTCTGCTGAAAATCAGCCGCGACAGGTTGTGTGAATGGATGGTAGTAAAAACTATGACTCGTCGTTGGATTGTTCCAATGTACAAACTTCGACGCTTGCTTAAAACTGGCATCGCAATGAGTTAAAAAATCTGACTCGCGAATCCCGATATGTTTCAGGGTTTCACGCATTGAAGGCCAAGTCCCCTCACCCACGCCTATCGTGGGAATATCAGCGGATTCAACTAGGGTGATATTAATCGCTAGTGACTTTTTTTTGAACTGTGCAGCAAGGATCCCTGCTGTTAACCAGCCTGCTGTACCACCGCCAACAATAACAACTTCTGTGATTTTATTATTCATAGCTCACCACAAACACAAGTAAATAAGGGTGATAGCGACTGGGGGCAGCCGCTATCATTTACAGCTCGCTACTAGAACGTATAGCGAACCCCTAATCCATATCGCGCACCTGTTTGTGTTGTTTCAAACACTAATTGGCTTTGACGACCATGTTTTCTCACGACTTCTTCAGTAATGTTTATCCCTTCAGCAAAGACGGTAAGTCCTTCAACTGCTGGAATGTCATAACTAATACTGAAGTCAATTTGATAATATTCTTCAGTGTAGATAGGCGTGGTTAGATCGCCATTAACGCGTTTATCTGACAAGAACTCATCACGCCAGTTATAAGCAACACGCGCCTGCACACCGTAGTTATCGTAAAATAACACTAAGTTAGCAGTATCACTTAACCCAACCAATGCTTCAGTATCTTCAAGCGAACTATCATCATATTGCAGGTCAGAATCAACCATGGTGTAGTTTACAATACCGCCGAAACCCGTTTCACCAAATAAGTGTTGTACATTAAACTCAATGCCATCAATGGTATGTTCTGTGTCACCATTAATAGGTACATTTAAGTCAAATACGACTTCATCATCTGTTAATGGGTCGCCAGCAATCGTACCACCATCTAACAAGCCATCATCATCAAAATTTGGCGTTACGTTTGGATCATCTGCATAATTTTCAAAAATATAAGTACGAATTTGCTCATTTGATGCGTTAGCACCTAAAGCTGCCACTGCCGCATTAAATTTATCACCACTCAAAGGGTTAGATAGATTGAAAATATTAGACTGTTTAGAGCCATAGCTAATCCAGTTAGACACGTCCTTTCTGAAATAACCCAAAGAAGCATAACTACCCGCATCGTAATACCACTCTGCAGACAAGTCATAGTTAATTGACTCTAATGGTTCTAAGCCAGGATTCCCTGAACTGCCAGAGTACCCACTTAAATTACCACCCGTATTAATGGTCGTTCCACCTAACAGCGAGTTATAACCCGCACGTGAAATTGTTTTACCTACTGCTGCGCGAACGCGTACATCTTCGGTCACATCTAAGTTAAAGTTAATGTTTGGTAAGAAAATATCGTAGTCAGCACTTTGCTTTAGAGTTTCAATACCTGTTTGCCCCGTGATAGAGGTGGATGTGTCTTCGTTCCATTCAACGCGGCTATAACCCGGCGCCGAAGCTGTCGAGACTACATCAGTTTGTTCATAACGTAGACCGACATGTACGCTATATGGCATATCAAACATTTCACCTAAGAAATTAGCTTGAATGTATGCTGCGGTGGTTTCTTCTTCAGTAAAGCGGTTGGTATCAGCATCCCAATTCGTCGAAGCACAGAATTGGCCTTCTCCATTAGGACCTGCAGCAGCGCCAGAGGCGGCCTTACAATCACCATATAGACCATCAACATTAGCGATAGGATCGGCATATTCTGCAGCACTGATGATCTCATCAAAGTCAGCAAAGAAAATACGATTAAATAAATCGTAATCACTTTGGGTTGGAGTACCTTCAAAATCACCAGCGGTACCTGTATCATCAAATTTGTCTAGGATGGTATCTTCAGTCCAATTAATATCCTCGAAGTCACCTTCTTCACCGACGCCACCCCAATCTGGGCGTTGCACTTGAGTATGACGATAGCGGTTATTCACAGTGTTAAGCGAAACACCAAAATCAATACTTAAATCACTGTTAAAATGGTATTTACCATCTAATTGAGTTTGATCAATTTCTGACGTGTATTTGTCATTGGCAAACCAACTTCCTGATAAACGCATGGTACTAGGGTTAAAGTTTTCGATATCGCCTACAGCAATGCCCGGTAAACTGCCCGTTAAATCAAGGCCGGTACGGCTACGCGTATATGACGGTAATTGCACGTTGTTACGAGTACCGTGACGTGGATCCGACGCTTTCATGTTGGCTTTAGAGCTATGATGATCTAGCGTTAACACTAAATCTTCTGTTACCTGCCAATCAAGGTTTAAGCCAATTGAATCAGTAACCTCTTCACGACCCCAAGCACCCACTGTTAGTGAAGTATCTTTTAAATCACCAGGGCTGTTGATGTCATAAATTTCAGAATAAATTAATGGCACAGCATTGGGCTCACCCGTCCAAACTGATTCACTGCGATCGCCGGCATAGTTAAACCAAACTGAAGCATCAGTATGCTGTTCTTCAATGGTATTTCTGAAGGTGGTGTAATCCAATGTCGCAGTAAAGTTTTCAATTGGACGATATTGTAATGTTAATTGGCCATTGATACGTTCACGTTGACGTTCTTCCATGACATAGCGTGGCTGTTGTGGGTTTGAGTAAATACCCATAGTTGGACGATTAGTTCCGCCTTCAGCACCTGCTGGTACGCCGCCCCAACCTGTGTTGCTCGCGTCACTGGCACGATAGCCTTGATCGGCTAAAAACTGTTTCATACCACTTTCACGTTCTTGATAACTACCTGAAATAGCAATACCAAAAGTATCATCAGCAAAAGTTTGTGAATATAAACCGCTAAACTCAGGAGTAACCCCACCTGTTTCAGTCGAAGCATCATCTACAGCTTTACCTGACAGACTGGCTGTTAGACCGGGTGCATCTAGTGGTTTATAAGTACTTAAATTAATCGTTGCACCAATACCACCAGTAGTAATGCTGGCATCAGAGGTTTTATAAACTTCAACACCGGATACACTTTCGGCAGCGACATTGGCAAAATCAAACGTACGACTACCTGTAGTATTAGGTAACTGTCGTCCATTTAAGGTGATAAGATTTTGTGCCGAGCCAAAACCACGCACAGTCACAGTACTACCTTCACCGTTAGAACGGTCAATAGAAACACCAGTAATACGTTGCAGTGACTCCGCTAAGTTAGTATCCGGAAATTTACCAATATCTTCTGCAGAAATGGCATCAACAACACCTTCGGCTTCGCGTTTTAGATCCATTGAACGGATTAAACTGCCACGAATACCTGTCACTTGAATCACTTCGACGTCATCAGCTGCTTCTGCAGCATAACTGCTATGTGTCGCAGACATTGAACTTAATGCTGCTAGAATTGAAGTGGCTATTATCTTTTTATTAAACATCTCATTCTCCCCTCGCTTCGTTATTGCCAAAATGGCAATGACTCCTTTTTCAATTAATTACTCCCCAGAAGTAACTAACCGTTTGATTTAAAAATCCAATAAAGAGTACTAACAAAGACTGCAATCGATTCGTATGTTATTAAATCGTTAAATTCAATATAAAGCTATAGTTTGTCGATTCTCTGCTCATTATTGCGTATTTAAATGTGTAAACTTTTCGTTAATCTTTACCTGTATTATTTAAATCTACTGGTCAAATTGACCATAACTTATTTAGACAAATAAAAATGTTGCTATCCCGCTTTATACAAAGCATTACTCATATGCTGTTATGGTTATTATTTGACCGTCTGAATCATGGTGTAATTGTGTTTTTTTCACACAACGCAAATGTGTTTGACCCGACGATAAACTGGCATCATGGTAGAATAAAAACCACTTTCCTTGATGCTCCACAATTGAATGATGGTTAGTCCAACCTAAAACGGGATTTAATATCACACCTTGATATACAAATGGCCCATAAGGATTATCACCAATACCATAAGCAATATTATGGGTATCTCCAGTAGAGTATGAAAAATAATATTTCCCATTATGTTTATGTACCCAAGACGCTTCAAAGAAACGACGTTGGTTATCAGCTGTGGTGATTGGATGACCCTTTTCATCGACAATAACGATGTCTTGAACCTCTTCGGCTAAAGACAACATATCATCTGATAACTTTGCCATTTTGGCTGGCAATGCAGCTTGCTCATCTTCAGGGTAACTGTCTTGCAGACTAAACTGGCCTTCATGCCAATTTTGTAATTGCCCGCCCCATAAACCACCAAAATATAAGTAATAACTGCCATCATCATCTTCAAAAACAGCCGGGTCTATACTAAATGAACCTTCAATATAATTATCTTCAGCAACAAAGGGGCCTGCTGGTGAATGGCTTGTTGCTACGCCAATTCTAAAAATACCTTGTAAATCACGAGCCGGAAAATAAAAATAATAAGCGCCATTTTTATGAGCAGCATCTGGCGCCCACATTTGCTTACTCGCCCACTTAACATTTTCTACACTCAAAGCAACACCATGATCAATCACGTCATTAGTATCATTATCAATAGATAAAACATGATAATCTTTCATGGCAAAATGATCGCCATCGTCATTAATTTGAGTATCAGTTTCTATATCATGTGAAGGATAGATATATATTTTATCCTCAAACACATGAGCAGAAGGATCGGCTGTATATATATGAGATACTAATGGTTCATCCTTCTGTTTAAATGAATGAGCATTTTCAATATCCAATTGCTGCTTCCTTTCAGCATCACTTACTTCTTTATTAATCATGGTTTCCCTTTTCTATTTAACCTTAGCACCCAATACAACACCAAGATTTCAACGAATACTTTTAAATTAACAATCTTCAATAATCAAAATAACTAGCTACATTTTGTTTCAAGTAGATTTAATTGAATTTTTTTAACTTCCATTTCTGTTAAACGATATTTACTAATGACAAATAAACAGATGATGGTGCAGGCAATCGGTATTCCGGCAAAGGCCAATAAAATACCTGACAGTGTATGTTCAGTTTGTACTTCATTAGGGACATAGTCATATGCAGACAATATCCAACCAGCTAATGCGCCACCAATAGCAAACCCAAATTTAATGGCTAACAAATGCCCTGAAAAAGTGATAGCCGTTAAACGTTTACCCATTTTCTCAACGCCGTAATCAACAGTGTCAGCAACCATTGAAAACATAATGGGCGTTATGATCATATGGGCAAAGTTGGCGATGAAGTAAGCAATAAAGATAAGTGCTATTTGGTCACTGCCTATGACATAAAATAATGAATGTGAAATTATCACTACCACTAATGCCACCTGAAACAGGATCTTTTTCTCAATAAACTTAGACAGGAAATTAGTCGATATCGCACCAAGTACTGAACCCACTGCTGCCAATGTTAAAAAATTCGATAGCAGCGATTCATCACCGATGTAATATTTAATATAATGCGGTGCAACAGATGCTCGAATACCGATAAGAATTAACGTCGCTAGACTAATAATGGCAATGACTAACCATTGATCATTTTTAAATAACTGAAAGAAATCTTTAAAAATACTCTGAGTCGAGCGTTTACTCGCATCCGTGTTAGTGAGTGTTTCTTTGGTCATTGCAAAACACATTAAGAAACAGATAGCGGCTAATGTCCCCATGAAAATCATTGCTAATGGATAACCTACAGCATCATTCCCTTGACCAAAATATTCGACTAACCTTGGTATTGCCCAAACAATAACCACCAGCGCAGCCATCGCCATGGCAAATCTAAAAGATTGTAAAGAGGTCCTTTCTTTAGGATCTGAAGCCATCACCCCACCTAAAGCACCATATGGAATGTTAATTGCCGTGTAACATGTCATTAGCAGCCCATAAGTCACGTAGGCATAAATCAACTTACCCGTACTATCAAAATCAGGGGTGATAAACGCTAAGCAGGCTAAAACGCCATAAGGTACTGCTAACATTAGAATGTATGGACGGTATGAGCCCCAACGAGTACGAGTTCTATCTGCTAGACCGCCCATGATAGGGTCAGTTAATCCGTCAAAAAGCCTAACCGATAACAATAAGGTTCCGGCTGCTGCAGCTGAGAGACCATAAACATCGGTATAGAAAATCAACATAAAGTTGGCGACCATTTGAAACACGATGTTACTTGCAGTGTCTCCTAGGCCATAGCCAAGCTTTTCTTTAATGGTGAGTTTCTTATTCGTCTTTTCCATTACCATTACATTCCAATTAAAGGTTATAGTCACAAACACTATATCAATTAATTAACATTGTAAACAGCTTTAGGTAATTATTAACAGGATGTAAAAAAAGACAGCGATTGCTGTCTTTGATGGGGTAGCAAAACTTATGTTTTAGTATTCAAAGGTATAACCGAATTGCGTCAGCTTTTCATAAACATCAATGTCAAAACGGTACAATGCGGCAGCGCGATGTGCCACATTACGTTGTTTTTCTTTGCAATCTATCAATAAATCCATCTTTAAAATTTTTCGACGAAAGTTAGGTTTGTCTAAGGTTAAACCCAATATAGATTCATACAATTCTTGCAGTTGTAATAAAGTGAACTTCTCAGGTAATAGACTGAAACCTAAGGGTTCATGTCTTACTTTGTATTTTAAATGATTTAAGCAGCTGGCGAGAATGTTGCCATGATCAAACATTAATTTAGGGACTTGTCTCACATCAAACCATTCACACTCAATAGCATTGGCACCATGAGCTAAATCAGTGTCATCAAAACGCACTAATGAATAAAAAGCAATGGTAATAATACGTCTGGCAGGATAACGGTCAACATCACCAAATGCACCTAGCTGATCTAAGTACAAGTTTTCGACACCCGTGGTATTTTTAACGACGCGAGATGCCGCCGTTTCAAGATTCTCATTACTACGTACCCAGTGTCCAACGAGCCCCCACTGGTTAGTTGCAAGCCCTTGATTGTATTTAACGAGCAATACTTTTAGCTTACCTTCATGCAGGGTAAAAATAAGATTATCAACGGTTAAGTTACTAATACAATCAGCTGGAATCGTTTCTTCATTAATAACTTCGTTTATAAAGTTCACGGGGGGTATCCAAATAATAGAGCAAGCAATGTGATACAACTTGAGGGGATGTAGCAGTCAATAGCTAGCTAAACACCCTATTCTAAAGTCATACACAACAGAAATTTATAAAACACTTTACTCATCAAAATCATAATTGTAAATGACTGATACAATTTCAATTTATACTTTGAGAGACTGAAAAGTTAAATGTTGAGTGCATAAACACCCAAGTGTAAACGTGTGTTTATGCCTCCAAATTTTTGATGTGAGTATTGTTAAAACCAGTTTATTAACACTTTTAGTCGTTTACGTGTTCGCTTTACTCGACTCTCTTTGGATAATAGTAAAGTCTAGAATGTTGCGTAGTTGAGTGCCTTTTAGATCAGAAAAGTCTTTATTTTTATTAGCGGTAAATAAACTCACCGCTAACTTGGCCATGTCATTGATAGGTTGCCTAACCGTAGTGATGTTTGGCCATACAATCGTAGCAAGCGTTGTATCATCAAAACCGACAACAGATAAGTCATTAGGGACATTCAGCCCTTGGTTTTGGGCAATTGATATGACTGCGGCAGCCATATCATCATTAGCTGCAAAGATAGCGCTAGGTTTATCAGTTAACGACAACATTTTCTTCGCAGCTAACATTCCAGATTGATAGCTAAAGCAACCTTGCTCTATGTATTCCGGTGGGGTATTTATTCTATTTGAACGCAGTGCATCTAAATAACCTTGATAGCGTAAACGACTAACCCCTTGCTTCGGATCACCAATAATATGGCCAATTTTATGATGACCTTGTTTTATTAGTGTTTCCGTTAAATCAAAAGCGGCTTGATAGTCGTCCATACAAATATAGGGTGAAACAGTTAATTGACTATCCGGCGCGACTCTTACAAACGGAACATTAGCCCGTTGTAAACAATCAATTATTTCCTTTTGGTCACAAACCGGAGGCAGTAAAATTATTCCATCCACTTTGGTTTCGTTAATCAGATCATTTACTGATTGCAGTGTTATATCAAGGTTATTGTCTGCTTCATCTACCACGAGGTGAAACCCTTTAGCACGACAGTTTTTCAATGCACTTAACAAAAACTGGCTAATATAGGCATCACTTGGATTGTCATATATTAATCCGAGTAAATAGGATTTATTACTGGCTAATCGACGTGCAGATTCATTAGGTCGATAGTGTAACTGCTTAGCCACAGCTAGCACTTTACTGCGAGTATTATCACTGACGTTAGGATCTTGGTTTAAAACCCGCGATACTGTCATCATTGAGACACCAGCTGCTAATGCGACATCCTGTATGCGTGCTTTTTTTACCTTACCCATAACTTGCCTACTCATCATTATCAGGTCAAAAATATAAACAGCTACTCACGTACTTCATAAATATATCGTTAATATTAAAAAACTTAATGATACAGAAACACTAACCTTAAGCCTTAAATAAGCGCCTTAACCTTGGCTAACTGTACTTGAAACAATAAGCTATGTTGATGGGTAACCACTGCACTTTCAGCCTTGCCCTGCTTAATCAGTCGGCATGCTTCATCTGCCTCAAAGTGATAACCTAATGATTGTCTATCATCACTAAAACTTTCGATTAAATCATCAAGATGAAATAAATGACATTCTTTCGCTCTAAATGCATCAGGGATCAAGATGTAACCCTTATCGCCAATAAGATAAGCATTATTACCCAATCGACATTGAAATGAAGTTGCAAGGCTAACCATCACATCATCACTTTTGCCAATAATGATGACATCATCTTCCACACCTGTTTCGCAGACATGTGCTTGAACATAGAGATTATCGATATCAGACTGTAGGAAGTAATCTGCAATTGCCAAGGGATAAATTCCCATATCCAATAAACAACCACCCGCCAATTCAGCATTATATTCTCGGCCATCTGGGTTAAACGGCACGGGATAACCAAAATCAACTTTAATGTGCTTAAGCTTGCCAATTCGGCCATCATTTAACCATTGCTTAGCTTGTTGCATCGCAGGTAAAAAGTAAGTCCATAAGGCTTCCATCAGCAGCAAGCCTTTATCTTGGGCTAAGGTGACCAAAATTTGGCATTGCTCTGTTGAAACTGTCATCGGTTTTTCGCACAGTACATGCTTTCCAGCAGTCAACGCATCGAAGGCTTGTTGAAAGTGAAAATTATGTGGGGTGCCGATATACACAATATCAACCTTTGGATCATCAAATAATGCTTGGTAGCCTTGATACGCTTTTTCAACCTGGTATTGCTTGGCAAATTCATCGGCATCAGTTTGCTTTCTGGCTGCTACCGCATATAAATGGCTATTCTCAGAAAAGACTAAGTCCTGACAAAATAAAGCTGCAATCCTTCCTGCGCTAACAATCCCCCAATTTAGCTTGGCCATACTTTACTCCCTTTATATTCATCAAATTGCCTTATCAAAAGCGATTTATCGCGCTGTAAAACCTGCGCTATCTGCTATTAACTCGATTAACAGCCAACCAAAGTTAACATTAATGAAACAAAATACACTTGATAGATTTAAAACTCAATGATAATGTTAGCGCTAACAAAAAATAGAAACTCATAACAACGGATAGAATTATGTACCTTGGAATAGACTTAGGAACCTCTTGTGTGAAGGTCATTATCTTAGACAATAATGATCAGTTGTTAGCACAAGCCAGTTCAGCACTGACAATATCTCGTCCCCACGACCAATGGTCAGAACAAGATCCAAATCATTGGTGGCAAGCTACCTGTTCAGCGATGGCAGAGCTTAAAACCCAAAAGCCTGAATTACTCAAAGCGATTAAGTCTATTGGTTTGTCAGGTCAAATG
The DNA here is from genome assembly GCF_041469265.1 of Shewanella sp. 10N.286.51.B2. Lineage (NCBI taxonomy): Bacteria > Pseudomonadati > Pseudomonadota > Gammaproteobacteria > Alteromonadales > Shewanellaceae > Shewanella > Shewanella sp. 10N.286.51.B2. The sequence goes on along the minus strand of NZ_JBFRKH010000021.1, from coordinate 71,581 downwards.
CATGGGGCGACTTTACTAGATAGCGACAACCAAGTTATTCGTCCGGCGATATTATGGAATGATGGTCGAAGCGAAATTCAATGTAAAACCTTAGAAGAAAATGAACCCAACTCGCGTAATATTACCGGTAACATTGCGATGCCAGGCTTTACTGCACCAAAGTTGTTATGGGTAAAAGAGCATGAACCTGAAAACTTTAACAAAGTATCCAAGGTATTATTACCTAAAGATTTTTTACGTTTCAAAATGACTGGGGATTTTGCATCAGACATGTCTGACTCCGCAGGTACCCTGTGGTTAGATGTCAAGAATCGTTGCTGGTCTGAAGCGATGCTAACGGCAACTTCTTTAAGCATTGAACATATGCCGCAGCTATTTGAAGGCACAGATATAACAGGCAAGTTAAGCCCGAATATTGCCAGTTTATGGGGCATGGATTCTGTGCCTGTTGTTGCTGGCGCGGGTGACAATGCCGCTGGCGCAATTGGTATCGGCGTGATTAAGCCAAACCAAGCATTTTTATCTCTAGGCACGTCTGGCGTTTATTTTGTTGCAAATGAGCAATATTTACCTAATCCAGATAACGCTGCCCATACTTTTTGTCACTGTTTGAGTGATACCTGGCATCAAATGTCGGTGGTATTAAGCGCGGCAAGTTGTTTGAGTTGGGTGACAAAACTAACAGGTTATGGCAATGAATCAGCCCTACTAGAACAAATCGCTAAATGTGATTTTAGTCAGCCAAACTCAGTGTTGTTTTTACCTTACCTTTCTGGTGAACGAACCCCGCACAATAACCCGAATGCCAAAGGCGTTTTCTTTGGTTTAGACCATAACACCACTGCTGCCAGCCTTGGCCGCGCAGTATTAGAAGGTGTGGCATTTGCTTTTGCTGATGGTCAACAGGTGTTACTAGATGCGGGTGCAACCATTGATGAAATTACGGTTATTGGCGGTGGTTCAAAAAGTCGATTATGGGGAGATATTCTTGCTAGCGTATTGAACCGTTCACTTTCATACCGTGAAGGCGGTGAAGTCGGACCGGCATATGGCGCAGCAAGGTTAGCAAGAATTGCTGTAGAACAGAGTCCTCTTGAATCAATCTGCACCAGTGGCAAGCTTGAACACCTGGTATTACCTAACCCTGAAATGCAAGTTTATTACGCCGATCAATATCAAAAATTTAAAGCCTTATACCAAGCAACCAAACATCTATTTTAATAATTAAACCCTTAAATAGTATTAAATTAACTAAAAGAAACGGAGTCAACATGAGCGAACAATTTTTTAATAATATCGAAAAAATCAAATACGAAGGCGAAGCCAGTAAAAACCCTTTAGCATTTCGTTACTACGACGAAAATCGTGTCGTTCTTGGTAAAACAATGAAACAACATTTGCGTTTTGCCGCTTGTTACTGGCATAACTTCTGTTCAACGGGTTTTGATATTTTTGGTGAAGGTACCTTCGATCGCCCTTGGATCCAACCTGTAGGTGATCAACTGGCTCTAGCTGAACAAAAAGCCAAGGTTGCATTCGAATTTTTTGAAAAGCTTGGTGTACCCTATTTTTGCTTTCACGACACCGATATTGCTCCTGAAGGCGCAACGTTAAAAGAAAGCCATGCTAACGTAAACCACATTGCAGACATTCTAGAAAAAGAAATGCAGCGTACTGGCGTTAAATTACTTTGGGGTACAGCTAATCTGTTCTCAAATAAACGTTTTTGTGCAGGTGGTGCTACGAATCCAAACCCTGAAGTGTTTGCCTATGGCGCAGCTCAAGTAAAACACGCAATGGAAGTGACTAACCGTTTAGGTGGCGAAAACTACGTGTTATGGGGCGGCCGTGAAGGGTATGATTCGCTACTGAATACTAACTTAAAGCAAGAAAGCGAACAGTACGCACGCTTTTTAAAAATGGTAGTAGAACATAAACATAAAATTGGTTTTAAAGGCACTTTGTTAATCGAGCCTAAGCCTCAAGAACCGACTAAACATCAATACGATTATGACACTGCAACCGTCGCAGGCTTCTTACACAAGCACGGTTTACAAGATGAAATTAAAGTAAATATTGAAGCTAACCACGCAACCTTGGCTGGACACAGCTTCCATCATGAAGTAGCTGTAGCATGTGCTGAAGGCATTATGGGCAGTATCGATGCTAACCGTGGTGATATGCAAAATGGTTGGGACACAGACCAATACCCTAACGATGTTGCTGAATGTACCTTAGTGATGTACGAAATTTTAAAATCAGGTGGTTTTACAACCGGCGGATTAAATTTCGATACAAAACTTCGTCGTCAATCGTGTGAAAATGATGATTTATTCCATGGTCACATTGGTGGTATGGATACCATGGCTAAATCACTACTTAATGCAGCACAACTTATTGAAGATGCACCGTTATCTTCATTTGTAGAGCAACGTTATGCAGGCTGGAATAAAGGACTTGGTAAAGATATTTTTGATGGTCAACATAGCTTAGAAAGCTTAGCTAAGGTAGTCCATGAGCAGAATATCAATCCAACATCGGTTTCTGGACGCCAAGAATTACTTGAAAATGTGGTTAATCGCTATATTTAAAATTGATTTCTAATAAACCTCTTTGCTTGTGGTTTAAATGAATGTATAGAAAATAGGCCATCTTATTTTAAGATGGCCTATTTTTTTAACGCTGATTTATTAAGATGTTAAATCGCTAATGCTTTTCTTGATAATCAAAATAGTTAAACTCAGCGGCAATATTTGCGCCGGTTAAATCTTGGCAACACATCCCAATAAATGCACCAGTAAAATTAGCGCCTTCACCCTTTCCTGCTTCATCAGAAATAACACTGTAATCTAATTCGCAAATAGGTAACCACACATCCTTCTCAACCGAATAACTAAAGGTCAGCAGCTCATTATCAACTTCAGCCCTAAGGCTCACAGTCTCGCTGCTAATTGGCAGCCGTTTTTGATAAATGGGAAAATCAGCTTTTAAAGATTCATCACCCAAACAGCTCATAACATCGATATGCACACCTTTTTCATCATCATATGAAACATACAAATAATGAAACTTATGCGCATTGTAATAGCAAATTAACCCTGCTTGTTGCTGAAAGCTCATTGGTTTAAAGCGTAATTGAGTTTGTGCCACAAAAGATAAATGCTGTTGTCTTCTCGCGATAAGTGCCTGTTTAAAGGTACTACCTACAGAATGTTTACCATACAAAGTCAACGCGCCAGGCTTATCCGTTAAACTATAAAAACATTCAGGATTTGGGATTCTCAACCATTGATAATGGCAGGGTAATATCGAGGTTGAAAAGTCATCATAATGTGAGAAATCTCTTTTGGGTGTAACGGTTAAGCCTATAGGATTAACCTCACCATACACTTCACCCGATGCCAGCCTAAACCAAGCATCATCATGTAATATTAATGCTTGAATACCGGTTTCTCGCCCTAACGGGCTGCGCTTAACACCATCATCTAGTTTTAGCGGCCTAGAGAGCAGATGGGTTAAATACCATTGCCCTTCTTGAGTTTGAACTAAACCTCCATGACCTGTTCGCTGTAAGGGTTTATCGAGATGATCTTTAGACGTCAATACATGTACATTGGGATCAATCTCATAAGGACCCGCGATATGCTTTGAACGCGCAAACGTGCAAGCATGTTCATAACTGGTGCCACCTTCTGCCGTTAATAAATAATAATAATCATTTATCTTATACAAGTGTGGGCCTTCTGTAAGGCGATGAGGGCTACCAGCAAATATATTAACTGCTGTGCCAATTAACTTTTGCTGTTTGTGGCAATATTGCTGCAATACTATCCCTGCAAAGGGATGTTTATTTGGTCGATGATCCCACAGCATATTAACTAACCATTTACTGCCATCGTCATCATGAAATAATGATGGGTCAAAACCACTGCTATTTAAATAAACCGGGTTACTCCATTCACCATCAATGGTGCTACACGTCGTTAGATAATTAGGGGTATCTTTAAAATTTCCATCAAATCGTTTTACATTGGTATAAATGAGATAGAACAAACCTTCCGCATAACTCAAACAAGGCGCCCAGATACCACATGAGTCAGGACAACCTGTCATATCCAGTAGTGCAGCCCGATTTAATGGCCTACTCACTAATTTCCAATTAACCAAATCCACAGAATGGAAAATTTGAACTCCGGGATACCATTCAAATGTCGACACGGCAATGTAATAGTCATCGCCTACTCTGACAATACTGGGGTCGGGATGAAAACCTGGTAAAATTGGGTTTATTTGTTGACTCATAAGCAACCTGTTTTGTAACGACAAAGTTAAAAAGTGAGTTATTTTATATCACACAACAGTTGTTAGCGCTAACATTAGAGGTGGAATTATTGCTAAAAAAGCTTATTTTTCAATGTTCATTCACCAAAAAACTGACATATTAATTGCTTTTATATCAACTAAATAATTACTGTTTAATAGACTCTACTGAATGATACATGTGTCATATAACGGATAGGTTTAGGGCTAAATTTGGTTGGCGTGTATGTCGGACTTTTGCTGATATTTAAGAAAATGGAAATTGTTAGTATTGATGAAAAAGTGCCGACAACAGACTAGCTTTTAAAGGCATTCTTTCTGTTTGAATTGATCGTAGAAATGATTGTTTAAGTAATCGTTTAACTGATTGTTGCTGTGATTATTTAAGGGGGATTTACTTAACCAAGATGTGTGATAAACGCCTTCATTTTCACATAAAGGCGCTTTCAACTCATGCTGCGAGACATTAAGACTAACGTTACGCTTGATCATAACCATTAGGATTAGCTGATTGCCAGCGCCAGGTATCAACCATCATTTGATCTAAACTGCGCTTTGCTTGCCAATTCAATTGTTGATTAGCTTTTTGCGCATTGGCCCAAAATGCAGCTAAATCCCCTGCTCGTCTTGGACTAACTTCATAAGGGATAGGTTTTGCAACCGCCTTTTCAAACGCTGAAACAATATCAAATACCGATACGCCATTACCTGTACCTAAGTTAAACGACTCAACTCCCGTAAAGCTAGCATTGTTGTCTAACCAGTTCATTGCTGCAACATGCCCCTCTGCCAAATCCATTACATGTAGATAGTCACGTTCACAGGTACCATCTTTAGTTGGATAATCAGCACCAAAAATACTTAGCTTTTCACGTTTCCCCACCATAACTTGAGCAACATAAGGCAGAAGATTGTTAGGAATACCTTTTGGTGACTCACCAATTTGGCCGCTTTCATGGGCACCAATAGGATTAAAGTAACGTAATGATACCCCTCTAAAATTACTGTTTGATACAGCAAAATCTGCCATCACCCGTTCGACCATTACTTTAGTTGCCCCATAAGGGCTTGAAGGTGTACCTAACTTCATGGTCTCAACATAAGGCACATCATTTTCTTCGCCATAAACGGTCGCTGATGAACTAAATATAAAGTTATAAACATTATGTTCGGCCATAACTTCTAACAAACAAACTGAACCATGAACATTGTTTTGATAATACTCAAGTGGAATTTGCGCTGATTCACCGACAGCTTTAAGGGCTGCAAAATGGATCACGGTTTGAATATCAAATTGCTCAAAAACTGCGGTTAAAGCGTGTTTGTCACGAATGTCACCTTCTATAAAAATTACCGATTTCCCAGTTAATGCCTCTACTCGCTTAATTGACTCAATATTTGAATTAAACAGGTTATCAAAAACAACGACATTACAATTGTTTTCTAGCAGTGATAACACTGTATGTGAGCCGATATAGCCAGCACCACCGGTAACTAATACGTTCATTACTGTTCCTTGTGTGAAAGATAAAAATGAGCATTTATAATCAGTGATTTTGAACCTTAGCACTCGAAATTACTATTAAAAATTAGCTTCATGAGCGTAAATCAGCACAATATGTTAATGAATGTGGTTTTATTACCTATTTTTTTCCTTACCAGCCTCACATTTAAACCCAGTGTATACATTTACAACCTTGCCAATACTTATGTGACAAGCTCGTTTAACGTTATGAATTACTATCAAATAATGGGACTTTATATGCACAATTGTCGCTATAGGTAATAAGTAAACTGTCAGTCTCGAAACATTTGAAACATTAAATTACACATTGTTACCACTTACAGTTAACAGGTTTATTAACATCTCCATATAATGTCGATAACTCATTTGCACACAAGCGCGAAAGGTTTGTGTTATCTCTTCAAAAAGGATGTCCCGTGGCGACCACAATGCAAAAAGTATTTCCTTTCTTAATTATAGGTTCTGGCATTGCCATAACAGCGGCGTTAGTTGCCATGAAGCAACCACCCGAAGAAAAACCACCAGTAGACACGACCCCGCTTGTATCAGTACAAAGCATTGAATATAAGCCAATGACATTTACGGTTAGCTCTTATGGGGTTGTTAACCCTAAGTATCAAACTGAATTAGTGGCACAAGTGAATGGTGAAATCACCTACCTTGCAGAAGCCTTTGTAAAAGGAGGCTTCGTCAAAAAAGGCCAGATACTCGCCAAAATAGATCCAAGTGATTACGAATCAGCATTACTTGATGCACAAGCTGAACTGGCATCAGCTAAATCAAACCTAGTGCTAGAAAAAGCCACTGCAGCAGTAGCCGAACGTGAATGGGCTGAGATTACCGATAGTAAACCTAGCGATTTAAGTTTACGTAAACCTCAATTAGCCAAAGAAATCGCTAAGTTGAAAAGTGCTGAAGCCGGCTTACATCGTGCCCAACGTAATTTAGAACGTTCAGTGATTAAAGCACCTTATGATTCGTTAATCGCCAGTCGTAATATTGGCTTAGGCACTTATGTTGGCAATGGCGCATCAATTGGCACCTTGTATAACACTGAAATTGCTGAAGTACGTTTGCCACTTGCAGATAAAGAAATGCAATATCTAGACAGAAAAGGCGCTAATGCTGAAGTAAGTTTGGTGGGTAACTTCGCCGGTGAAAAACAGCAATGGCAAGGCACGATTGTCCGTAGCGAAGGTGTGATTGATAGTAAGAGTCGTATGACTTATTTAGTCGCTGAAATAAATGACCCTTATGCACTTAAAGGTAACCATAAAGAATTACGCTTTGGCACCTATGTCACAGCACATATTGGTGGCACACAAGCTGGCAGCGTTGCAATTATTCCCCGCCACCTGATTGTAAACGGTTTAGTTGCGGTCATGGATACAGAAATGAAACTGCGTTATTTACCCGTTAATATTATTCGCCAAGACGGCAGTAACGTGATTATTTCAAGTGGTTTAGAAGATGGGATGAATATTATTACCTCGGCACTTGATTACCCTATTGAAGGCATGTCAGTAAAGTTACCTGAAGATAAGATTCTCCAGCAAGATGCTATTGAAGGTGACGACATTATTAAATCAGCAATCGCCATCAAAGATAAGGAATAATCATGGAAGACACCCATAAAGGTTTGATTGCTTGGTTTGCCCGCAACAGTGTGGCGGCAAACTTATTAATGATCATCATATTACTTGGTGGCTTACTGACAGCAAACACCATACGTAAGCAATTCTTCCCTGCAGTTGAAATTAACTGGATTGAGTTCAGCGCCGTTTATCCGGGCGCTGCGCCCCAAGAAGTTGAAGAAGGCATTACGGTCAAAATAGAGCAAGCTTTAGAGACTGTTCAGGGCTTGCAGCGGGTTATTACCTATTCTAATCGTAACCAAGCCTCTGGTTATTTCAGAATTGAAGACTCATACGATCCGCAAATTGTATTGGATGAAGTTAAATCAGAAATTGACTCAGTATCAACATTCCCAGCAGGCATGGAGTTTCCGAAAGTTGAGCGCATAAAAATACGCCAAGAAGTGATGTATTTAAGTTTATATGGCGACTTATCTCAACGACAACTCAAAGACTTAGGCGAAAAAATTCATCAAGAAATCATGCAACTGCCTAATGTAAATATTTCAGAATTCTATGGCGGACTTAATTACGAAATCAGTGTCGAAGTCAGTAAAGACAGACTCAGAGAATTTGGTCTTAGTTTTAACGATGTTGCAGAAGCTGTACGTGGTTATTCCCGTAATATGTCAGCGGGACAAATTAAAGCTGAAAATGGCTACATTAACTTACGAGTAGAAAACCAAGCGTATGTCGGATATGAGTTTGAAGATTTACCCTTATTAACCTTGGATGACGGTACTAACTTATTACTGGGAGACGTTGCGACGGTCAACGATGGCTTTGAAGAAGGCATTCAATATTCTAAATTCAATGGCCAAAATGCTGTCACCTTTTTTGTTGGCGCCGCTAAAAACCAAAGTATCACCGATGTTGCCGATACTTTAAAAAAATACGTTACTGACAAACAGGCTATTTTACCAGACGGTGTGACCTTAGAGCCTTGGGTTGATATGACCTACTACCTTGAAGGTCGTTTAAATTTAATGCTCGATAGCATGAAAACAGGCGCATTATTAGTCTTTATCATGCTGGCGTTATTTCTGCGAGTGCGGTTAGCGTTTTGGGTAATGATGGGCTTACCCGTGTGTTTCTTAGGTACGCTATTATTTATGCCAATGGGCTTTATTGATGTCACCATCAATGTCATCAGTTTATTCGCCTTCATACTGGTATTGGGTATTGTGGTCGATGATGCCATTGTGATGGGAGAAAGCGCCCATACTGAATGTGAAGAAAACGGTCAAAATATCGATAGTGTTATTCGCGGGGTTAAACGGGTCGCCATGCCGGCAACCTTTGGGGTATTAACCACCATTGCAGCGTTTTTACCGATCACCTTAGATGACGGCCCTTCATCAGCCTTTGGTCAAGCCATTGGGTTTGTGGTTATTTTGTGCTTAATCTTTTCATTAGTGGAATCAAAGTTAATTTTACCGTCACATTTAGCGCATATGAAAAAACCTAAAGTTGTGCAACCGGGTTCTAAAAATCCGTTAGATTGGTTAAGAAATATCGTTAACTTTATTCAAGGTAAAATTGAAACAAACCTAGCGAATTTTATTGCTAATGTTTACCGCCCTAGTCTAACTGCTGCAGTAAAATACCGTTATTCAGTTATTGCGACCTTTGTGATGTTAATTGTTATTTGCGCAGCCCTTTATATAAGCGGCTTAGTACGCTTTATTGGGCAACCTAAAATCCCCCATGATTTTCCTCGTATCACCTTGGAAATGAATGTCGATGCCGCAGAAACCGCAACCCTTAATGCCGCCCATGCCATTGAGTCTGCCCTGCGCACAGTAGAGAAAGATCTTGAATCTCAATATGGTCAAGGCATGATTGCTGAGTTACAAGTTGAGCTTCAAGGTCGTACAAAAGCAGAAGTGAGGACAAAACTGGTCGACCCCGAATTAAGACCTATCAATACCTTCGAAGTTGCCGAATTATGGCGCCAAGCAATGCCTAAAATACCAGGGGTTAAATCTTTTACCATCCAAGATAGCTTGTTTGGCGGTGGCCGAGATGATGGTGATATCAGTTTCCGATTAGAGGGTAACGATGAAGCGCAATTAATTGCTGCATCGAAGGAGTTAAAAGAAAAGTTAGGTACTTTAAAAGGGGTGAGTGACATTAATGACAGTCGTCAATCCTCTGCCAAAGAAGTGCAATTTGACCTAAAACCTTTAGCCCACAGTTTAGGCTTAACCCTGGCCAATATTGCTTCACAAGTCGGTAATAGCTTTTACGGACTTGAAGCACAGCGGATTATCCGTAACGGCGAAGAAATCAAGGTGATGCTACGCTACCCAGAAGAGCAACGTAACTCTATCGCCCTCGTTCAGGAGGTGTTGATTAAAACGCCTCAAGGTGCTGAATTACCCCTGTCTGAAGTCGCTAATATAAACGTAGTTCAAGGCGTGAGTAGTATTCGCCGTGAAAATGGTAACCGAACCATTAATGTATGGGCCTCGGTTGATGCTGAACAAGCTGAGCCATTTAAACTCGCCAAAGATATTCGTGATAATTTCATTCCGCAATTATTGGCAAAATACCCTCGAGTGAAAAGTGAGGTTTCTGGCAGTATTCAGGAGCAACTTGATAGTGCCGATACCCAAATGCGTGATTTTATTATCTCTATGTTGGTGATATACAGCTTATTAGCGATACCGCTTAAGTCATACGTGCAACCCTTTATGATCATGTCGGTGATCCCATTTGGCGTGATTGGCTCAATGCTTGGCCATATCATTTTAGGTATTGATTTAAGTGCCCTTTCTGTATTCGGGATTATTGCCGCTGCAGGTGTGGTGGTCAATGACTCACTAGTGATGGTGGATTATGTGAATAATTCCCGAAAACAAGGGGTTAAACTCAATGATGCGGTAATTAACGCTGGTTGCAGACGTTTTAGAGCGATTATGTTGACCTCTTTAACGACCTTTATTGGTCTAGTGCCAATCATGACTGAAACCAGTATGCAGGCACAAATGGTGATACCAATGGCCGTATCACTGGCGTTTGGGGTGTTGTTCGCAACAGTGGTAACACTGTGTTTAATCCCTTGTCTTTATATAGCAATTGAAGATACGCGGATTTTCTTGAGAGGTTCTTGGAGACATTATTTTCCATTAACAGCTGAAGAGCATAAAGCAGAGTTAGCCAGTCAAGCAGTAAAATAATCGGTTAAAAATGTGACCAACTTAAAAGCGAAACAGGATGTTTCGCTTTTTTATTGTTTTAATTTCAGTTAATTGCATTGATAATTAACTAAAATACTTGTTAACTAATCAGCCTGCAAAATATGACACATCATATGATTGTCATCAACACTAACTATGATGGCTAAATTAGATAATAAAAAGAGTTCAAAGTAATTTTTGTCTTCGACTAAATACAATAATAAAGGAAGCAATAATGCGTCAATGGTTAGCATCCAACAGCCTTGCAAGGTTAAAACAACTTAGTAGCAGTATTACTATCGCATTGGTTTTTTTAAGCCATAATATCATGGCAGATGAAACATCATCATTAGGGTCAAATCAGCCCCATAATGTCAATGATAAGCCCTATGTGTTACTTATCTCTATTGATGGTTATAGGCATGATTACAATAAAGTTCATCAGCCTAAGTTTCTTAATAACTTTGCCAGCAATGCCGCAACAATAACGCAATTAACGCCGTCATTTCCAACAGTCACCTTCCCTAACCATTTGACACTGGTTACCGGTCTCTATCCCAGTAATCATGGCATTGTTGCTAATCGTTTCTACAACCCCACATTAGGGCGCCATTACGCTTTAAGCGACCATGATGCCGTTACCGATGGCCGTTTTTACACTGGCGTTCCACTTTGGTCTTTAGCTGCCCAGCAAGGAATGAAATCAGCTACGTATTTCTGGCCCGGCTCAGAAGCTGAAATAGCAGGTTTTAGACCCACTTATTGGAAACGATATGACGGTAGAGTCGCAAATGAAACCCGTGTCGAGCAAGTTATTGAATGGCTTAAATTACCTGAAACGCAGCGGCCGCAATTTGTGACATTATACTTTTCAGATGTCGATAGCGCAGGTCATCATCACGGGCCGTTATCGCAGCAAACCCATGATGCTGTCAATTACATTGATAAGGTCATTGCTAGCTTAATTGAACAAGTAAATGCGCTACCTTATGCGGTTAATATTATCATCACATCAGATCACGGTATGGCACAGGTTGCTGATTTTGAGCGTATCTACACAGACAAACTGTTTGCCGATGATGAGGCATTAAAATCTCGATTTAGTTTTATTAATGACGCCGCTTTTTCATTAGTGCGCGCCCATGGCAATAATAAAGACCAAGATTTAATTGCCCTTGAGAAACTAGTTGCTGCGACCGATGGCTTAGCATTTTATAGAAAGGAGTCGATACCTAAGCACCTTGAGTATGACTTTAATCCCGCCATTGGTGATGCGATTTTGGTCACCCATGATCATTACATTACCAGCAGTGATGCAAAACCTGGCGTTAAGGGTAAACATGGCTACTACGCTGAAGTGATGCCGGATATGAATGCCATTTTTTATGCCAACGGCCCGGCTTTTAACCATCAAGCAGAAATTGAGTTAGCTAAAAATATTCATGTTTACCCTTTAATTGCACACATACTTAATTTATCTATTAGTGAACCCATTGATGGCAAACTTGACGTGCTGTCTCCTTTATTAAAGCAATAAAAAAACGGGCAATATCTAATCGATATTGCCCGCTTCTTAAATACATTCTTTTAGCCCTGTTCTGCCAAAGTAATTTGATGATAAAGGGCGTCTTTCATTACTACACGCTGCTGCTTTAACTCATGGATGGATTCGTCTGCGATGGGCGAGTCTCGCATCTCAAGATCTCTAATTTGTTTATCTAACGCATCGTATTTTTTCATTATTTCAGCAAAATCGACATTGCTGCTAATAAGCGAAGTAATCGTATCTATGTGATCTGGAAATTCGTTTCTGAGGGAATGATTTTCACCTAGCATAAAAGCCTCTTATATCCTGTCTTCAATGAGTTAAACGTATCTATGTGTACTTACGCGGTAACGCTAGTCGTTCTCTTATTAAAATGTAGAGCAATTGATATAAAAAACAAGTTGCTCGGCATAATTTACCACTGCGCTTAGCGTTGATATCCACTGTATTAGGTATTGCGAAACTATGCTGCCAATATTGCTTTAGTCATAAAAGCATAATAACAGTGCTTTTCCAGTACTTTAACAGTAGCCAAAAAAATTCAAAAATGGCGAATAAATCAACATTGCCACCAGCAAAGTGTTGGTTAATTGTTAATTTCATTTTACTATAAGATCTAAATAATCTTTGACGTAAATTTAAGATTAAATTCAATCAGCTAATCAGTATTACCTTCTTCAGCTTAACGACCTTTTTTGTGAATGCGACTACACCAGCAGCTGAATTTAGTGGCAGCCAAACCTGTGTTGAATGCCACCAGCAACAATACAGTGATTGGCAAGGCTCGCATCATGATATGTCTATGGGGCGGACTACTGCAGATATCGTTCTAGCAAACTTTACCGATCAACAATTTGACTACCAAGGTGAAGTCTCACGCTTTTTTATGAGAGGAAGTGAGTACTGGGTCAATATTAAAGGCCCAGATGGCAAGTTTAACGACTATAAAATTAGCTATACCTTTGGTTATGAACCTCTACAGCAATATATGGTTGAATTTGAAAATGGTGCGATACAACTAATCCCTTTTGCTTGGGATAGCCGTAGTAAAGATGAAGGCGGACAGCGCTGGTTTTATTTGTATCCTGAAATGGATCCTTACGACGAGTTCTTTTGGACTAATAAAGGCCAAAACTGGAACTACATGTGCGCTGATTGTCACTCAACCAATGTCAAAAAAAACTATAACGTAACAGACAATAGCTTTGACAGTAGTTGGTCAGAAATCAACATGGCCTGTGAAGCCTGTCACGGCCCCGCCAGTGAGCATATCAAATGGACAAAAAATCAAACACAGCCGCTGGCCAATATGGCTTTAATCGCGATTTAACCCCGAAAGTAAGTCAGTAATGAGCCGCAACGCTTATACACATTATGTCAATTTAAAATTAAATATCGCGATCCAAGTACTAATGCATGTTTAGCGAAATTATCAACCTTAGTACCGCCACAGGTATTGAAACAATTGACTGGCAGTTAACTTAAATAATTATGATGAAATGCGCGTTGAATTTGAGATAAGTCAGCGCGATTTTACTGGTTTTAAACAGCCATAAAGTTAGAAATTGAAATTCACTTTTGCTGTAAATAAAATCAACATCAGACAAGTACGTCCAATAGCTTCTAGTTTCCTAGTGACTTCTATTTAGCTGCTATCAATCCTCGCAAAAAACTCCAAGAATCAACAGCTCACTATTTGTTGAAATAGCGAAACACTCTATTTTTATATGTGTTCAATAAGTGAACAATGATTGATCTGTATCAATATACCTATCCCTAACAGATCTATATTTAATAAAGCAGTTTGATCCTCCAACATGGATAAGGTTATCAGATGGATACACATGCAGCTTTATATCAACGATGTAAAACACGAATTGCGCAATTGCAGCAGTTACAACCACGTCACAGCGTTAGCCTAAAAGATAAATTAATAAAAAATGGCATTAGCCGACGTGAGTTTATGACTTGGAGTGCATCTGTTACCGCACTACTCGCATTGCCCCTGCCTTTCACCAATCTAGTTGCCGAAGCCGCTGAGCTTGCTGATCGAGTACCACTGATTTGGCTGCATATGGCCGAATGTACCGGTTGTTCAGAATCCCTTATCAGAACCGACAGCCCTAATTTAGACAGCCTCATCTTTGATCATATTTCTTTGGAATATCATGAAACATTGATGGCTGCAGCCGGTTGGCAAGCGGAAGAAAACCTTGAGCATGCTATGGAGGCATATAAAGGTAATTACTTATTAGCGGTAGAGGGTGCTGTACCAACGGCTAATAATGGCACTTATTTAACGGTCGGCTGTAAAGGCCATACCGGAATGCAGATAGTAAAAGAAGCAGCTGCTGGGGCGGCTGCAATTATTTCTGTTGGAACTTGCGCCGCATTTGGCGGCGTACAAGCTGCAGCCCCAAACCCTACTGGTGCTAAAGGTGTGCAAGAGGTTATTGATAAACCGGTGATTAATTTAGGCGGTTGTCCTCCTAGTGAAAAGAACATTGTCGGTACCTTGATGTATTTCATCATGTTCGGAAAACTGCCCGCGTTAGATATGTTTAATCGCCCTAAATGGGCATACGGCGCTAGAGTGCATGATAACTGTGAACGTCGTGGTCGTTTTGACGCTGGCGAATTTGTAGAAACCTTTGGCGATCAAGGTGCTAAAGATGGCTACTGCCTATACAAAATGGGCTGTAAAGGCCCTTATACCTACAACAACTGCCCCACTGAACGCTTTAATCATCATACCAGTTGGCCAGTACTTGCAGGTCATGGCTGTATTGGCTGCGCTGAACCTAATTTTTGGGATGATATGGCGGATTTCGAAAAGCCATTAGGCAGACAGTTGCTCCACGGTATTGATGCCACTGCCGATACCATTGGTACCGTCATTCTTGGTGCGACCGTTGTGGGCATAGGTGCTCACGCAGTAACTAGTCTTTTTGCTAAGCCGCTAGAGGAATAAACCATGAGTAAACGAGTCGTTATCGATCCTATCACCCGTATCGAAGGCCATTTACGTGTTGAAGTTGAAGTTGATGAAAATAATGTTATTCAAAAGGCCTGGTCATCTTCTACCCTTTGGCGTGGTATTGAAGTCATTTTAAAAGGCCGTACTCCTATGGATGTCGGCCTAATTGTGCAACGTATTTGTGGGGTATGTACCTATTCTCATTATCGCTGCGGTACTGAAGCGGTTGAAAATGCCTTAGGGGTTAAAATCCCGCTCAACGCAAAGTACTTACGCTCGTTAATGCAAACCTCTTTGTATATGCATGATCACATTGTGCACTTCTATCATTTACATGGTTTAGATTGGGTTGATGTGGTGTCAGCCTTAAGTGCCGATCCGGCATTAGCCGCCCAAGAAGCCAATAAATACACCGAAAACCCTATCGCCACTGGCGAAGGTGAATTACGCGCCGTACAGCAAAGAGTCAAAGGCTTGGTTGATACCGGAAAGCTTGGGCCTTTTGCTAATGCCTATTGGGGCAATAAAACCTACAAGTTCACGCCAGAGCAAAACCTCATTGCCCTATCCCATTACCTTAAAGCGTTAGAAGTTCAGCGTGTAGCAGCTGAAATGCTAGCAATATTTGGCGGCAAGTCGCCGCATCCGCAATCCCTTGTAGTTGGCGGTGTTACCTCTGTTAGAGACATGCTAAGTCCTGCACGTTTACAAGAGTGGAAACAAAAACACGCTATCGTCCATGACTTTATTATCCGCGCTTATAAAGCCGACATCGTTATGGCAGCTGCCGCCTTTGGTGGCGAGCCAAGTGTGTTAGGCGGCGTCAATGTTAAAAACTTTTTAGCCACCGATGACTTTATCTTAGCTGATGGTCAATATCTGTTTGAGCAAGGCGTGATAATGAATGGAGATTTAGCCGGGGTGAGCGATTTAGATCCCAATGCCATAAAAGAAGATGTCACCCACTCATGGTATGACGCAAAAACCGCCCAGCACCCCTATGACGGCACAACGATTCCAAATTACACCGGATTTGTTGAGCGCGATACCGTGTATGGCAAATTACCGACAGTCGATGGTGATGGAAAATACTCTTGGGTTAAATCCCCACGATATCAGGGCGAACCCGTAGAAGTTGGGCCGTTAGCCTGTTTACTGGTGAACTATGCCCGTGGCAACAAGATTGTTGTTGATAGTGTTAATGGGTTGCTCGCCGCAACAGGCCTGCCTATAGAAGCATTATTCACCACCTTAGGCCGCACCGCTGCACGCATGTTGCAAACCGTGATTGTGGCTGAAGAAGGCTTAAAAACTTTTGATGCCATGTTAACCAATATGCAATCGGATGAATCTACCTATGTGACACCAGAAATAGACTCAGATCGCGATTACATCGGCCATGCGATGATTGAAGCGCCGCGTGGAATGCTCAGTCACTGGATCAGGATTAAGGGCGGTAAGATAGAAAATTACCAAGCTATTGTTCCGACCACGTGGAATTCTGGCCCTGTCGATGCTGACGGTAAAGTTGGCCCTTATGAAGCATCACTGATTGGGCTTGAACTTGAAGATCCAACCAAACCACTGGAAGTCATTCGAATTATTCACTCGTTTGATCCATGTATGGCCTGCGCGGTACACGTATTGGATTATAAAGGTAATGATTTAGGTGAATTCCGCATCGATCCTAACGGGTTTTAGCAAGTTTGCGGATCTAAGAGGAAAGGATTATGACTCAAATTGCAACCCATCGCAGAGAACTCATCTTCTCACCTGCCATACGGATATTCCATTGGCTTAGAGCACTGTCTATTTTGATGTTAGTGGTAACTGGTTTTTACATTTCATGGCCATTTTTGGTGGCGCCCGCATCTTCTGATGTCTTGGTTCAAGGCGGGATCCGCTTTGTACATCTCGTGTTTGGCTTTGTACTTACCAGTATCACCATAGTACGTTTTTACTTGTTCTTTTTTGCTAAAAGCGCCATTGAACGACGTTCAATCAGAGATGTTTTAAGCCTGAAGAGCTGGATAGCACAAATTAAATCCTATATCTGGATGGGACACTTAGATAAAGCTGGCGTATACGGACCTTTGCAGTTTGTGACATACGTTGCCATATCATTTGCGGCTTTATTCATGTGTATCACTGGCTTGGTGCTTTATGCCAATGTTTATCATCAAGGGTTAGGTGGCGCTATATGGGAAGTTTCAGCTTGGTTTACGGCCTTAATGGGCGGGTTAGCACAAGTACGAATTTGGCATCACATAGTCACCTGGGCTTTCATTATATTTGTGGTTATTCATATCTATATGGCGGTTTGGTCAGGCATACGCTTTAAGCATAACTCTGTTGACTCTATCGTCTCCGGTTATGACTACCATAAGGATCACTAGCCTTTGTCTACTAGCTTACTAATAGGTATAGGAAACGTTTTGTACGCTGATGAAGGGATCGGCGTACATTTTGTTAATTATATCGATGAAAAATACGCTTTCTATCAGCCAAACCATCAACTCGATATTTTAGATGGTGGCACCCTTGCTCAAGGACTTATCCCTATTCTTTGTCAATATGACAACTTAATTGTGGTGGATACCGTAAACAGTCCAGGGGTAAAGCCCGGAGAGGTGTATTCATTTAATTTTGATCAAGCGCCACCCGAAATTGATTGGCAAGGCAGTGCCCATGAGGTTGAGATGCTGCAAACCCTGATCATGATGGACATGGTCGGTGATAGACCCAATACTCACGTGATTGGAGTTACGCCGACAGTCATCGAGCCGATGACATTAGGCTTAACTGAGTCAATACAAGCTGCGGTGCCGACGATGGAAAAAGCCTTACTGGCACACCTTGAAAAAGCAGGTTTTAGCTATACAAAAAAACACAGTGTTAATATTAACGACTTAATCCCTGATTCCTATAAACGTGGATGTCAGCCCTATGCATAAAGTCAGTTTTAATTTTACCTGCCAGCGCCCAGTGGCCTTTTATGCGCAGCTTTGTAATCAATATATAGCCGATACCCGCTTTGACTTTAGCGCGGGTTTTAACAACAATCGCTATTTTTTAGAAGTTGAGGCCACAGAGCCACAACTCGCCGCCCTTGCCGATGAGATTGCCGCCAAATTTTTATATTCAATCTGGTTATGCTCTGCTGATGTCGGTGTCATCAAAACCCGTAAAGGCAGCCAAAAGCCGCTAGCCCATGCTGAGCTCAACATCAGTTACTGTAGTGAATGCCAGCCGCAGATGGTTAATGCCGCAGATGCTAACTTTTTAAAGCTTGATCTAGTTTGTCCCCATTGTCACGGACATGAGCGTATAAGCACCTTAGAGCAATCTATGGCGCCGCAAGATCTTATTGCAATTACAGAGCGGTTAAAAAATGACACCAAGATTAGTTTAAGCAGCAGTGGCAGCACTTATTTAAGTTCTGAATTAAGTTCTGTATCAAGTTCGGATCCAAGTTCAAATTTCAGTTTGAGCTTACAACCTTTTGCCAAAAACGCTGGCCAACAACATATTTTAATCTGTAACCCCCAGCATTTAAGTAAGTATTTTGCAGTGCAGCAGTACCATACCCTCGCCTTATCCAGTTTAGAAAAACCGCGACTCAAACTGATGTCAGCTGATGCAGCAGTCTTTTCAGGTGTTACTACTGCTAAACATCAAGCTAAGTGTAAAGTCCAGCCAACACTTACTGATCCATACTATCAAGTGAGCTTTGCTGACAGTCGTTTACTTATGGCACTGGCTGATCAGCTAAACACTATTGGTATTGATTGGGTCTATATTGATATAAACGATTCAGTTAGCGCTGATACTCATAACGACTTACACAAGCCTTTAACTAAGTCCATAGCTAAGCCAAGCGTAACTCGCATCAATAATGCTTGGGTAGAAATCGCCAGCAATCACCAATTCTCCATTAATGGCGCCAGCCCATTACATGATGTTGCTCAATACAAACACTATGAAGCCAGCTGGAACAACAAACAGATCCATTGCCGTATGTCAGCAGCTGATAACACCGCTGTGACTGAAATAACAGTGACTGGAATAGACGCGCCTAGCTGCGCCATGCACGCAGGTTTGCTGAATTTGTCTGAAGCTGTGATCAGTCAAATTTCCAATCGAATGCTGTCGAATCAAACGCTAGCAGCAACAGACAAACAATCCATCACCAGTGCCACACTCTATTTCAGCCATGACAACCCCAGTGTAGTTATTACCCAAAATAAACAACAAAAAATTGCCCAGTTTTTACGATTACCGACTTTTGAGCAACATGGCGCTGATATTATTGCGCAATTACAGCACGAAGAATCAAAAGTACTCGCTAAGTTTACCCTAGCATTTCCACAACAAATCCATCAATTAGCACTAACCAAACTGGATAAAGCTAGTGATAATATTCAACATTTTATTGGCCTAGCTGCCATGTTGATTTTAGATGATGAGGCCTTAAATCAATTAACCAGTATTGACGCGAAAGCAGATGCGTTTCATGCACTGGCGCAGCAGTATCATGGTAATAATGCCCCTAGAATTGATTTTCCACTTTGTTCAGAAAACGGCTATAGGAGCATTAATTGGCGCCGTACCTTTGCCAGCTTAATGAGTTTTAAATTAGCTGGCGCCAATCCCGCCATTTTAGCTTTTGGCTTTTTTGATTCACTGGCTGATTATCTTAGTAACTGGCTTGATCATCTGGAGCAGCAACAAGGAATTGATGCCGTGGTGTTAGCAGGCAACGATTTAGTCTATAGCGTACTTGCTGAGCGCCTATGTATGCGGCTACAAAAGAATTACCCTCTAGTGGTAAACCATCAATTAGATCTCGATGGCGCCAACATTGCCATTGGTGGTTTGTATCTCGCCAAAAGACGTGGGTTAAGGTAAGCCTATGGGAATGCATCAAGCCTATCTTCAACAGGTAAAACTCAATATAAACGGCATAGTCCAAGGGGTTGGTTTTCGCCCTTACGTTTATCAATTAGCCACTCAGTCTAATTTGCTCGGCAGTGTGCTAAATAATGAGCAAGGTGTATGCATTCATCTACAAGGATTAAATACTGATATCAATCATGTGATCCATCAGTTAAGAGTTAATCCACCGCCATTAGCCAGAATCGATAAACTGAATGTGGTAGAAGAACGAATCGATACAAGACTAGCCGACTTTACAATCAGCCAAAGTCAGTCTAATCAACAAGCCATAGTGTCAATTTCAGCCGATAAAAGTAGCTGCACAGATTGCTTAGCTGACATCGCAGATCCAAATAATCGTCATTACCAATACCCTTTTACAAATTGCACCAATTGCGGGCCAAGATACAGCATTGTTAAGCAACTTCCCTATGATCGCCATCTTACCTCAATGGCTAATTTTGCTATGTGTGATGACTGCCGAAAAGCCTATGAAGATCCCTTAAATCGACGCTACCATGCTCAGCCAGTGAGCTGCCCTAAATGCGGCCCCAAGTTACGTTTTGACATGCTTACCCATGGGCAGATAACTGAGGTTATTACTGATCAACAGCAAGTGTTTTCAGCCATCATCAGCGCGTTAAATAATGGCAAAATTTTAGCAGTTAAAGGTCTAGGGGGCTTTCATATTATTTGTGATGCCACTAATGATGAGGCCATTAAAAAGCTAAGATCACGTAAAAAGCGCCCAGCAAAGCCCTTTGCCGTTATGGCAGCAGATATCGAGCAAGCCAAACAACTCGTTACTGGCACAAAAACTGAATGGCAACTCTTAAGTAGTGCTGAAAAACCTATCACCTTAATGGCTAAACACGCCAATATTGATAATTTTATCAGCAAGTTAATTGCACCCGACATAGATAAATTAGGACTGTTTCTGCCCTACACTCCCATGCATCATCTGTTGCTTAATGCCTTTACCAAACCTATTGTTGCCACCAGCGCAAATCTTTCAGGCTTACCCATTATTACCGACGCCAACGAGATTATGTCGCAACTAGGCCATGTGATTGATGGCCTCGTTGACCACAACAGAGCCATTGTAAACCCTTGTGATGATAGCGTTGTTCAAGTAATTAACGAGCAAATTCAGGTTATTCGATTAGCAAGAGGCTATGCGCCATTAAGTATTGCCTTACCCAGCGCCATTAAATATCCAATTCTTGGGGTCGGGGCGCAGCAAAAAAATACTCAATGCTTTGCTTTTAAACAACATGCCTTTATTAGCCCGCATATTGGTGACTTGTATAACCTCGAAACTAACCAATTATTTGAACACACCTTAAACACATTTAAGCGACTGTATCGTTTTAGCCCTGAGAAAATCATCACTGATAAGCACCCTGATTATGCATCTAGCCAATGGGCTAATAATCAACACAATGTCCCGATTTCACAGGTTCAACATCACCATGCGCATATCCTTAGTGTGCTGGCGATCAATAACTACCAAAAACCAGTATTAGGATTTAGTTTTGATGGCACAGGCTTAGGTGATGATGACAGCCTTTGGGGCAGTGAGTGCATGTTGCTTGATGGCATTAATTATCGCAGTGTCGCTCACTTGAAGTCATTTAAGTTAATTGGTGGCGAGCAAGCGATTAAACATCCCGTAAGGATTTTATTAGCCTTGTTATTCGAGCACTTCAGCCTTGCTCAAATAAAAAACCTGCCCATCGAGGCAATTCAAACAATGCCTGCTCATACCTTAGATAATTTACATCGTATGTGGCTTAACAATAGTGCTTGCATTGAATCACGCTCAATAGGACGGCTGTTTGATGCCATTGCTGTTGCACTTAATCTTATTGAAACGAATCAGTTTGAAGCCCAAGCAGGCATGTTAATTGAAACTTGTGCTAATAACTGGCTCAAGCAATCAATAGCATCTAATACAACAAATACTGCCAACACTGAGCAGCAATTACTGGCATTGTCTCCAGAGCCAACAGTAGCTGCTTCTGCAGTTAAAGTTTGGGATAGCAGCGGATTAATCAAACAAGTTATCGGGCTTATCACGGCTAAACAGCCGCCATCGACCGAACAATTATGTTTTGCATTCACAGCGAGTTTAAGCCGAGCTGTCGCTGATGTTGCTAATCAGTACCCTGAATATGCTTTAGTGTTTAGCGGCGGTGTGTTTCAAAATAAATTACTACTAACACAATGTCAGCAAGCGTTAAAGCAGCGGCAAATACTACCCAGTAAACTTATCCCTATAAACGATGCCGGCATCTCTTTAGGGCAATTATGGTTTGCCTATTTACAACAACAAACAACACAAATAGCCAATTAATATTTAAATAACGATTAATTGCTGATGTTAATCAAAGAATAATTTTTAACCGCCATTGATACTGAGATATAGCAAGAGGCGTTTCGAATAAGGAATATTGATATGTGCCAAGATTGCGGATGTTCAATTACAGATCATCAACATAGCCTACACTCTAACCCGCAGCTTAATGATACTAAGACCTTATCTGTTATTCATAAAATATTAGATAAGAATGATCATGAAGCCCAGCATAACCGTGCGCATTTTGAAGCCAATAACGTCATGGCTTTTAACTTAATGAGTAGCCCTGGTAGCGGTAAAACCACTTTACTGGAATATTTACCCACTCATTTAATGGCTAAATTCGCGGTCATTGAAGGCGACTTAGAAACCTCTCGTGATGCTGACCGCTTAATCGCTAAAGGCATTAGTGCTTATCAAATTCAAACCGGCTCAGCCTGTCACTTAGATGCCTTTATGGTGCATCAAGCGCTGCACCATATTGACCTTAAACCTATTGATGTCTGCTTCGTAGAAAACGTTGGCAATCTTGTTTGCCCCGCCAGTTACGATGTCGGCACCCACAAAAATATCGTGCTGTTATCTGTGCCTGAAGGTGACGATAAAATTGAAAAGTACCCGGTGATGTTTCGCCGTGCAGATTTGGTACTCATAACCAAAATGGATTTAGCCGAGCATTTTGACTTTTCCTTAACCGAATGCGAGCAGCAACTAAAAAAACTCAATCCTGATGTGACCTTATTACCCATTTCAGTCAAAGACCCACAATCTCTTAACCAAGTGGCTGATTGGATAAACAGCGCAATTGGAGCGCAATAATATGTGCTTATCAGTGCCTTCTCAAATTACCGCTGTTCACGATGATACTAGTGTCACCGTCGATACCTTAGGGGTTAAACGCCGGGTCAGTAGTCACCTAATGACAGAGCCATTAAAGGTGGGCGAATTTGTGCTGATCCATATCGGATTTGTGATGAATAAAATCGATACAGAAGATGCCAAATTAAGTTTGGAACTCTATAAAGAGATTGTTGATAAACTTAATGATGAAGGAAATGATTTATGATCCTCACTGATCTATATCAACAGTTTCGCAATCCTAACACCATCAAAGCGTTAGCAGAAGAGATAAACTCACATGCTAGTCAGATAGATACTGATATTAACATAATGGAAGTATGCGGCGGTCATACCCACACCATAATGAAATATGGTTTAAAGCAATTGCTGCCAGCTAACATCAATTTTATTCATGGACCCGGCTGTCCTGTGTGTATTATGCCAAAAGAGCGCATCGACCACGCTGCTGCATTAGCACAGCTTGATGACGTTATATTATTGACCCTAGGCGATATGATCCGAGTGCCTGGTTCAAAAGGTAGCCTTGCTCAATTTCGTGCTAAAGGTTGTGATATTCGGCCTTTATACGACCCTATGGATGCCCTTAGTATCGCAAAAGACAATCCCGATAAAACCATTATCTTTTTTGCCATCGGCTTTGAAACATCAACCCCAATGACTGCCGTGTTAATTGACCAAGCTGAAAAACAGCAAATAAATAATCTGTTATTTCATATCAACCACGTACTAGTGCCACCAGCGATTGATGCCGTGATGGCCAACCCACAAGCTAAAGTAAATGCCTTTATAGGACCTGCCCATGTGAGCGTGATTAGCGGCGCTAAAATTTACCAAGCGGCTGTAGATAACTACAACACACCAGTGGTAGTAGCGGGTTTTGAACCTGTGGATGTGATGGAATCGATTCTTAGAATTGTAAAACAAAAACAGCAAAATATTGCCCAGCTTGATAATCAATACAGCCGCGCGGTCAGTTACGAGGGTAATCAAGCAGCGCAGGCATTAATCGACCAATACTTAACCCTTAGAGCATCATTTAGGTGGCGTGGTTTAGGGCCGATTGCAAAATCAGCATTGACCTTAAAACCCCAGTACGCCCATCGCGACGCCGAAATTATATTCAAACAACAGCTACCCACTGTAGAAATTGATGACCACAAAGCCTGTCAATGCGGTGATATTTTGCGCGGTCTCGCCAATCCACAAGATTGCAAAGTCTTTGGCAGAGTCTGCTCTCCAGACAATCCATTGGGCAGTTGTATGGTCAGCTCTGAAGGTGCCTGCAATGCATATTATCGTTATACAGGAGTAACGAATGCCAGCGAATAAATATCAACAAGTGCAGTTAAGCCATGGCGGCGGTGGTAAAGAAATGAACAGTTTAATTACTGATATGTTCTTTAAAGCTTTTTCAAATCCAATTTTGGAGTCTCAAGAAGATGCTGCGGATTTAAATTTAACTGGCCATTGTGCATTTACTACCGACTCTTTTACCGTTGAGCCTTTATTTTTTGCTGGTGGTGATATCGGCAAACTGGCCGTTGCTGGCACAGTCAACGATCTAGCCATGATGGCAGCGCAGCCAGAATATTTAAGCTGCAGCTTTATAATTGAAGAAGGCTTTGCCATTAAAGATCTGAATACCATAGTGCAAAGCATGGCCGCTGAATTACATAAATCTGGTGCACGTATTGTCTGTGGTGATACTAAAGTAGTGCCTAAAGGTTGCGCTGACGGCATATTTATCAATACCTCAGGTGTGGGCCGAATTTTAAAACCCGGTATTTCAGTTAAAAACCTGCAACAAGGTGACGCTATTATCGTATCCCGCGACATTGGAAGGCACGGAGCAGCCATTTTAATGGCACGTGATAGCTTATGTTTAGAGTCTGAACTCACCAGTGATTGCGCCACACTCTGGCCCATAGTCGAGCAACTCATTGCAGCGAATATCGAAATCCATGCCATGAGAGATGCCACTCGCGGCGGCCTGTCTGCGGTATTAAATGAATGGGCCAATGCATCTGCTGTTGGCATTGAAGTCGATGAAAAATTAATTCCAATATCGCCACAAGTCCAAGGCCTGTGTGAACTTTATGGTTTTGAAGCCTTTGATTTAGCAAATGAAGGCACCTTTATTATGGCCCTGCCACAGGAGAGAGCTGAGCAGGCTTTAACTATCATGAAACAATATTGCCACTGCGATCAAGCCTGCATTATCGGCAATGTGACTAATCAACACCTTGGCAAAGTAGTATTAACCACACCATGGGGCAGTAGCCGCTATTTAGATGTTCCCCAAGGTGAGCTATTACCAAGGATTTGCTAATGCACGAGTATTCAATTGTGATGTCATTATTGGAGCAAATTGAGCAATTAGCGGCCCAAAATCAAGCTAATGAAATCATCAGAGTACAGATTAAAGTTGGGGTGTTAAGTGGCGTCGAGCCACGTTTATTGGCCACGGCGTTTGAAACTTTCAAACTTGAAGGGATTTGCCACAACGCTATGCTGGATATGAATATACAGGCGCTAATCATTCACTGCCGCCAATGTGACACGCAATCAGAATTAACCGAACGTAATATTGTTTGCCCAAGATGTTTAAGTACCAATACTCAGGTAATAGATGGTGAGCAGATGATGTTAATGCAACTTGAAATGAATACCGATTAAAGCTCAATTTGTAATAACTTTTATTAACCAATTAAAAAAGAATTATTGAGGAACTAACAATGAAAACGAAACTAACCGCAATGCTAATGGCTGCATCCCCTACTCTTGCATTTGCCCACGAAGGTCATGGCGCAGTCAGTCTATTTCATCATCTGTATGAACTCGCACCTGCTATTGCATTAGTAGCCATTGTCGCCTTAGTTATTTACAACAAAACGCGATAACTTGCTTAGACAGCACTTATTTAAAACAGCACTTATTTTAACAAAAGTCGCTTAGTCAATATTAGTTAGCCAGATACAGCCGGCTTACTTTTAATGCTATCCCTTTGAGCCAGAGCTCCCCACTGCGCTCAATGGGTAGTTTTTTGTATTTATCAGCCAGCCCCGCAAACATAACTAATTTGTCTGGCAATTATGCTAAGCTGCCTCACCTTCTATCTTGAAACAGTCGTGGTTAAAATAAATCCTCAGCAGTGCAAGCGTCTATCAAGCCAAAAATGATATTACCCTCTATTTTGTGTAGTTTATGTCATTCTTAAGGCTAATTTGTTCATAAAACCATCTAAAAAATCTAGTTCACGCTTATAAATCGGCTTTGTTTAGCTTAAGGTAATATTTCACCAAGACCACAAGTTAACTGATCCAAGGATGTACTATGTCAGCAGCTGCGATAATTGCCACTAACCGATTTGGACTTGGCGCGAGGCCAAACGAACTATCCCTAGCGACTAACGATCCAAAAGCCTACTTAGTTAAACAATTGGTGATCCCAGAGTTTGAAGCAACTGAATTCAACTCTGACGAAATAATCCGTCAAGTAAGCGAATTTTTAAGACAAGAGCAGCTAGCAAAAAAAAACCGTCAAACTGAAAATATGATGTCCATGCAAGGTCAATCTAATGCAAATAAAGCCAACAATAAAAAGAAATTTAACGGGCCAAAGCCACTGCCGCCACACAAACAAGCCTATTACCAGCTAACAGCCAGTGCATTTAATAGCGCAATCAATTCTCCAAACTCATTAAGCTGGCGTTTATTACATTTTTTTTCAAATCATTTTAGTGTCACAGTCAGTGGACGAGTGATGACAGCACTTGCCGCCACATTAGAGCGTGAAGCCATAGCGCCAAATTTATTAGGATCATTTGCAGACATGCTACTGGCAGTGACCAGTCATCCTGCCATGATACGTTATCTCAATAATGAAAAGTCGTTCGGTGCAAATTCCCCTCTTGGCAAGCGAGGCAAAGGGTTAAATGAAAATCTAGCTCGAGAAATCCTCGAACTGCACACCCTTGGAGTTAATGGTGGTTACACTCAAGCTGATGTCATTGAGCTAGCAAACGGAATTAGCGGCTGGAGCATTGCCAACCCCAGAAAAGATAATGCCACAGGTTTTATCTATCGAGTCAATGGCCATGAGCCAGGACCTAGAACCCTACTTGGTAAACAATATCCTGCCGCACAAGACAATGCCTCTGGCGTTAAACAGGGTCAAGCTATGCTGGCTGGTATTGCCAAACAGCCACAAACTGCAACCCACCTGTGCTATAAAATAGTTAAATATTTTATAAGTGATAATCCTTCTGAAACACTGCAAACCAAGCTTGTTGAAACATGGAACAGCACCAATGGCAACATCAAACAAGTTATGCTGACCTTAATTAATGCAGACGAGTCATGGCAGCCTGAACAGCTGAAGTTTAAAACCCCCGTTGAACATGTCATCTCTAGTTACCGCGCAGTTAATAAGCCTGTCACTAACATGCAAAAATTACTTAAGCAGTTAGGTGAAATGGGTCAACAGCCTTTTAAAGCGGGCTCCCCTGAGGGATTTGGCGATCTAGAACCAGACTGGAACAGTGCTAATGCATTAATGACCAAAATCAACTGGACCACACAATTTGCTACCTCCCAACGAGATTCTGATACAGCTCAGGCAATTAATACCGTATATGGCAACTCATTATCTGAATTATCATTTAATACCATTACCCGTGCAGAAAGTCGTGAACAAGCTTTAGCGTTATTATTACTTACCCCTGAGTTCTTAAGGAGATAACATGCAACGTCGTGAATTTATTAAAGGGATCAGTGCCAGTTTAGTGATGTTAAGCAGCGGCCTAGCGCCTAGCTCTGTGGCGAATGCAACATCCGCGTCCTCAGCTAAAACTAAAAAGAATATCGTCTGGGTCATACTTCGCGGCGCACTTGACCCATTGCATACCATAGTGCCACTAAAGGAGCCTAACTTTTCTCAATTAAGACCCACGCTAGCAGGTAATGTCGCCAATTCAAAACTCGTGTTAAACCCACAATTTAGTTTAAATCCAGTATTAACCAATATGCATCAGTGGTATCTCGACAAGCAACTGTTACCTATTGTGGCAGTATCGTCTGGTTACCCTGAGCGGTCACATTTTGCTGGACAAGACTTTTTAGAAAGCGGTGGAGAACTTAAAGAGCTTGAGTCTGGCTGGTTAGGACGAGCCATAAGTGCTTCACTAGATCATAAAAACAATAGCGCTATTGCCATATCAAACGCTATCCCTATCAGTTTACGCGGGAGTGATAGTGTCAATACTTGGTATCCCACTAAAGGAGAGCCCGCTGATGAAGATATTTATCAGCAGTTAGCCGTGCTTTATCAACAAGACAAAAAATTATCTCAAAACCTAATGGATGGGATCTCATTGAAAGAAATGGCCATGCGAGGTGGTGGCAATAAGAGTCGTAAATTTGTCGCCTTAGCTAAAGCCTGTGGTAATTTCTTAAACCAAAGTGATGAAATAGATTGCGCCATGTTAGAAATGGGCGGCTGGGATACCCATAGCAACCAACATAGTCGCCTTAACCGTCAATTGAGCCAATTAGATAAAGGCCTAAAAGCACTTAAAAGCGCTTTAGTTAATCAATGGCAAAATACTGTGATAATTGTTGCTACTGAGTTTGGCCGCACTGTAAAAGAAAATGGCACCTATGGTACGGATCATGGCACTGGTAGTGCTATGTTTATCGCAGGTGGCGCAGTAAAAGGCGGTAAAGTCTTAGGGCAATGGCCGGGACTTAAACCTGAGCAGTTATTTCAAAATCGAGACTTACAACCTACCAGTAATAGTTTTAGCTGGATATCGACTGTGATGCAGCAACATTGGCAATTAACAACTGAAGAGATAAATCACATACTGCCAAACAACACACCCTATGATGTACCTATCATTAGCTAAACCCGTAGCAATACAATCCCTAAAAAAATGCCTGACTTATTGCTAAGTCAGGCATTTATCATCTAAGGCTATTAACCCTTTGGTTTAAACTTTAGGCTTTTAACGCACTATCAATCATCACTTGTGCCTGACTGATAATTTCAGCTAAATGCGCCTCACTGACAAAGCTTTCAGCGTAAATTTTAAATAATGCTTCAGTGCCAGATGGACGCGCGGCAAACCAGCCATTTTCGGTGGTGACTTTAATGCCGCCAATTGCCGCATTGTTACCTGGCGCATGAGATAAAATAGCCGTAATGGTTTCACCTGCAAGGACTGTATCGGTAAAGCTATCTGACGATAAGGTCTCAAACTTGGCTTTTTTCTTCAGGCTTATAGGACTATCGATACGGGTATAGTAACTCTTACCAAACTGTTCAGTTAGCTCGACATAACGCTGGGCAGGCGTTTTACCTGTTACCGCTAAAATTTCAGCGGCTAACAAAGCCAGAATAAAACCATCTTTATCGGTACACCAAGTAGAACCATCTTTATTTAAAAAGGCAGCGCCGGCACTTTCTTCACCGCCAAACGCAATACTGCTGTTAGCAAGACCGTCAACAAACCATTTAAAGCCCACTGGTACTTCTAAACAATGTCGTTGATGTGATTGACAAATTCTGTCGATAATTGCACTTGATACTAAGGTTTTACCAATGGCTAAGTCTGCCGCCCAATCTTTGCGGTAAGTCAGCAAGTAATCTATAGCGACAGCAAGGTAATGATTTGGGTTCATTAATCCAAAACCTGGGCAAACAATACCGTGACGATCGTAATCTGGATCATTACCTACACACACATCAAAGTTTTCGCTATGTGCCAGTAATCCCGCCATGGCATAAGGTGATGAACAATCCATGCGGATTTTTCCATCTTTATCTAACGGCATAAAACCAAAACTTGGGTCGACTTTGTCGTTAACTAAGGTAATGTCTAAACCATATTGCTCAGCAATGTGAGACCAATAGTAAATACCAGAGCCCCCCAATGGATCGACACCAATTTTAATTTTAGCTTTTGCTATCGCTTCGAGATCAATAACCTTGCTTAATGCATTAACATAAGGTGCGATAAAATCAACTTCATTAATCCAGCCTGACTCTACAGCAGTACCGTAATTGACTTTTTTAACGCCATTTAATTGATTAGCTAAATATTCATTGGCAGCAGTTTCAATTTGTTTAGTGATCTCGCCTTCAGCAGGTCCACCATGGGGCGGATTATATTTAATACCACCATCTTGAGGCGGATTATGCGATGGTGTAATAATAAGACCGTCAGTGAGGTCGCCGCCATTAACATTGGCACTCACAATAGTTTGTGAGACGACCGGTGTTGGGGTAAAACCCTCATCTTTTTGCACTCTTACAGCGACTTGATTCGCTGTGAGTACTTCAAGCACCGACATATAAGCTGCATACGATAGGGCGTGGGTGTCAAAACCTACAATCATAGGCCCGCTGATACCCGCTTGTTGACGATAATCAACCACAGCCTGAGTTATGGCCCAAATGTGATTTTGGTTAAAACTGGCCTTAAGTGAACTGCCGCGATGACCTGATGTACCAAAAGTCACTTTTTGTTGTACATCTTCAACATTGGGTATGATGCGGTAATAGTGGCTCATCAATTTGGGTAAATTAATCAAATCCTTTTGTATTGCTACAGTGCCTGCTCTGTCATGAATTGCCACGGTATACTCCCTATTTTAGAAATTTAAAATTGCCTTAGATTCTGTCTGAAATTGATTTTGCCAGCTCTTCATTACAGCCGAGTTGCAATAACACTTCTGATAAAATAGTGCGCTTTTTGGCGGTGTTGTTATTAGTGGTAACCCAATAACCGCTAGTACCAATTTCCTTCGGATTAGCAGACTGACTGGCTTTTAATAATTCCGCTTTTGAACGAGCAAAATATAAACGGCCTCGGCCTTGGATTTTTAATATTTGATCAAAAGTGGCTGGCGT
The DNA here is from genome assembly GCF_041469265.1 of Shewanella sp. 10N.286.51.B2. Classification (NCBI taxonomy): domain Bacteria; kingdom Pseudomonadati; phylum Pseudomonadota; class Gammaproteobacteria; order Alteromonadales; family Shewanellaceae; genus Shewanella; species Shewanella sp. 10N.286.51.B2. The sequence goes on along the minus strand of NZ_JBFRKH010000021.1, from coordinate 40,331 downwards.
CATTGCAGAAAGTGACTCTAACAAAAACATAAAGCGCCCTACTGCGCCTTTTTGTTGCGATAACATATGCTCATGAACCACTGTGTTGAAATCCACAGCTGTTTTTACTTCTTCAACAATGATGGGGTCAACAACTTCTTGCTTGATGACTTCAGCGCTAACTTCAACCTCAGTAACGCTAACGGCATGGGCAGTTTCTAGGCTAGGTTCACTGATGGCTAAAGGCTCAGCAGGTTCGATTGATTCAATAGAAAGATCCAACAAACGGCGTAAAATATCAGATGCACTTTCACCAATGCGTTCTGTTTTACTTGCAATATAACGATAGAGTTCTTCGTCTATCTCAATATATTTACTCATTAATGCTTCCTTTGGTCTTAATCTATAGTCAAAAACGTCAAGCCACTTACGACATTGAATAATGACCAGTGGCATTACCGATCGATTTAGATCGATCTTTATATAATGACAGTCTACCCATCTCACGCCGATGGTAAAGAGTAAAAACAGCTAAACATCTCAAAATTAGTCAATTTCACATCATCAATGGCACTGATGGATGCTTTAATGAACATATAACAACTGACTAATTCATTTCAGTTCTTGATCATCATCCCCTTTTACAGGCAAAATCACGCCTTCGTTGACAATCAAAATGGACATTTCAATGCATTACGTTTCATCAGGTACTGGCCCTGCAGTGGTTTTAATTCATGGCTTATTTGGTAATTTGGACAACCTGAAAAACCTCGCAAATGCACTGGAAGCAAACCATCAGGTTATTCGTGTCGACTTACCTAACCATGGTTTAAGTGAACATTGGCAATATTTGGACTACCCACTCCTTGCCGAAGCTTGCGTAGAGTTGCTAAACAGCTTGAATTTAACCGAAGCACATTTTGTTGGCCATTCGATGGGCGGTAAAGTCGCCATGGCTTTAGCGTTATTACATCCCGAAAAAGTCACTAGCTTAGTGGTTGCAGATATCGCCCCAGTGGCTTATGAACCACGTCATCAAACCGTATTTGCAGGGTTAACATCCTTAACTCTAGATCAATCCACCAACAGAAAATCAGCATTAGAGCATTTAATCAGCGCTGATATTGATTTAGGTACCGCGCAGTTTTTGCTTAAAAACCTGCAGCGAACCGACAATGGCTTTGAGTGGAAAATGAATCTTGACGGTTTAATCGAGAATTATCCGCAAATCATTGCTTGGGATATCACCGACAAACAATACGATAAGGCCTGTTTCTTTATCCGTGGTGGTGACTCTCAATACGTGCTTGCAGAGCACACCAATGCCATCATGACGCAGTTCCCTCGTGTCAGTGCCAAAACCATCAATGGTACAGGTCATTGGTTACATGCCCAAAAACCTGAAATATTTAATCGATTAGTTGCTGAGTTTATCGATAGCAATAGCCAATAATTAACTTGTAAATTTTCATTAATAGAAGCCAACAAATATGGCTCATAGTATATCTATGTGATATATTCCCGCCCTCTTTTAGCCTTAAAGCATTACTAAAGGAAAAAACATGTTGAATCAGTATATGGATCAAATTGAGACATTAGGTCTAAACTTGTTTTTTGCTTTAATATTTTTCTTTATTGGTATGGCTATTCACGATGTCCTTAAGCAAGGCCAAGTGCCCAAATTTGGACGTTACATCGTATGGTTAGTATTATTCCTTGGCTGTGCCGGGTTTGTAGCAAAAGGTATTATTCAGATCACCTGGGAAGGTTCAGGGATCGGTTAAACAGAACGATGGCAAAAGAAACAACAGATAGAACCACCATTGACCTGTTTGCTTCAGAGAAGCGTCGTGGACGTCCTAGAAGCAACCCCTTAAGTCGGGAACAACAGTTAAAGGTCAATAAGCGCAATCAAATACAACGTGATCGCGCTAACGGATTAAAACGAATAGAGTTAAAGGTGTCACAAGTTTTATATGACGCCTTGAACGAACAAGCATTGGCCAGTAACATCAGCCGTAGCCAGTTAATCGAATTAATCTTGCAACAACAAATCGACAACTGAACCGTTTTTTTAAATTCGCAAAGCGAACATGATATTTAAAGGATAGACAATGGCAACTGTAGGTCTTTTTTTCGGTAGTGACACTGGTAATACCGAGGCTGTAGCCAAAATGATCCAGAAGAAGTTGGGTAAAAAAATGGTCGATGTCAAAGACATCGCCAAAAGCACCAAAGAGCAAATCGCTGAGTTCGATTTGATCTTATTTGGTATTCCAACATGGTATTACGGTGAAGCTCAATGCGATTGGGATGACTTTTTCCCAGAGCTAGAACAAGTTGACTTCACTGATAAGTTAGTCGCAATTTTTGGCTGTGGCGATCAAGAAGATTACGCTGAGTACTTCCTTGACGCTATGGGCATGGTTGGTGATATCGTATCTGAGCGTGGCGGGATCATTATTGGTCATTGGCCAACAGAAGGTTACGACTTTGAAGCATCAAAAGGTTTAGTTGACGACAAACACTTTATTGGTTTAGGTATTGATGAAGATCGTCAACCTGAACTGACTGAAGAGCGTGTTGACGCTTGGGTTAAGCAAATTTATGAAGAAATGTGCTTAGCTGAATTAGAAGACTAATATTGAGTCTCTAACTTTGTTTTTACTGTTAAGTAAAAACAGTTTAAAAAGCGGCCATAGCCGCTTTTTTTAGCGCTGACATTTAGCGCCAAATAGCTAGCTGCTGTGTTGAGAGAAAAAAGTGAACAAATCAAGCAATCAACATTGGGATATATTCTGCGCTGTTGTTGATAACTACGGCGACATCGGTGTCACCTGGCGTTTAGCCAAACAATTGCACGCAGAATACGGTATTGAAATCAATTTATGGGTCGATGACTTACACAGTTTTTCGCATATTTTGCCGCAATTAAACCCAGCTATAGCCCAGCAATACTTTTGCGGTGTTAATATTTTTCAATGGAACAAGCCATTAGATATAGAGTACAAAGCTGGAAGCGTATTGATTGAAGCTTTTGCTTGTGAATTACCTTCACAAGTTAAAAGCAGTATTGAAGAACTCCATAATCATAATAAACACCACACTTCAACCTCATCACCTACTCCACCGCTATGGATAAACCTTGAATACCTTTGCGCTGAAGATTGGGTAGACGGCTGTCACGGTTTACCTTCAATGCAACAAAGTGGCCTTAAAAAGTATTTTTATTTTCCTGGGTTTACTGCAAAAAGTGGCGGATTGATTTGCGAGCAAGACTTATTTAGTCAACGTAATGCTTGGCAAGCTGATAGCAGTAATAAACTGTCATTGTTTCGCCAATTAGGTTTATCAGGCATTAACGCTGAAGATGTCGTCGTATCAGTATTTAGTTATGAGTCACAAGCCCTAGCAAGTTTGGTCAAGCTTTGGCGTCAATCAAGCCAAACCATGCATGCGTTAATTCCCGTGGGCAAAAGCTTAACCAGCATCATTGATTTATTGCCAGTGACCATAGAAAACATTAAACCAGGTCAGCAATATCAGCTGGAAAATCTGGTTATTCACATTCTGCCTATGACAGATCAAAGCGGCTTTGACCGACTGCTTTGGAGCTGTGATATCAACATTGTCCGCGGAGAAGACTCTTTTTTGCGCGCTCAGTGGGCAGCTAGGCCGTTTATTTGGCATATTTACCCACAAGATGAAGATTATCACCTAGTAAAACTGCAGGCTTTTGTTAATATCTATACCCACAAACTTGATGATAGATTTGCAAATATCTTCTCGGAAGTAAATTTTGCATTCAATCAGCAACGTGCCGATATCTCAGATTATTGGCAACAACTTATTTCAGTGCAATTGCCTATGCAGCGTCATGCTACAGATTGGGCAGTTGATGCTAAAAATGATGCAGATCTTGCTACACGTCTGGTTCAATTTATTAAAACCAGCTAAGATACTGCGCAATTAAAATTAATACCTAAAATATAGGAATAAAGTAATGAAAACTGCTCATGAACTCCGTCCTGGTAACGTGATCATGTTAGATGGCAGCCCATGGGTTGTTCAGAAAACTGAAACAACTCGCTCTGGTCGTAACGCTGCAATCGTTAAAATCAAATTAAAGAACGTTCTACAAGACTCTACCACTGAAACCACCTTTAAAGGTGATGACAAAATGGAAGATATCATCCTAGAACGTTTAGCATGTACTTATTCTTACTACGCAGATCCTATGTATGTATTTATGGATGCTGAGTACAACCAATATGACGTTGAAGCTGACAACTTAGGTGATGCTTCTGCTTATATCGTTGACGGTATGGAAGAAGAATGTTCAGTCACTTTCTACGAAGGTAAAGCGATTTCTGTTGAATTACCGACTAGCATCGTTCGTGAAGTAACTTACACTGAACCTGCTGCTCGTGGTGATACTTCAGGTAAAGTAATGAAGCCAGCAACCATTACTGGTGGTGGTACTGTTACGGTAGCTGAATTCGTTAAAATCGGTGATAAAATCGAAATTGATACTCGTACTAACGAGTTCAAAAAACGCGTTTAATTATCGCTATCATTAGGGAGGCCCTTAACGGAACCACCCTAAAAGTCTAAAAGCCAGCAATTGCTGGCTTTTTTGTTTTTTGTATTTATTTTATGCACTTAGTTAGCTTATCTTTAATAAGAGAGTTGCACTCAAAAAAACCAGCAATTCAGTGTTTCATCTTACTCATGCTCACCAATTTAGTCATTTAACCTAACCGAGTATCGATAATATAAGCCGCACAGTACAATCCGCTAATAAACTCAATAAAATATTCAATTAATCCTTTTCTCACTGCCATTAATTCGTTATTGTTCGGATTCTTATGTCGTATTAGTAACTTGAGGCAAGTATGCGCCCTATTATCAAATCCAATAAACTCGATAGTGTTTGCTATGATATTCGAGGACCTGTTCATAAAGAGGCACGCCGCCTAGAAGATGAAGGTCATAGAATATTAAAACTTAATATCGGCAACCCTGCCCCTTTTGGATTTGAAGCCCCTGAAGAAATTGTCCGTGACGTCATTTTAAACTTACCAAGCGCTCAAGGTTATTGTGAATCAAAAGGGCTATTTTCAGCCCGTAAAGCCATTGTGCAGCATTATCAAGCTCAAGGGATCTTTGGTATTGATATCGAAGATGTCTATATCGGTAACGGTGCATCTGAGCTTATCTGTATGGCATTACAAGGTCTACTTAATACCGATGATGAAGTACTGATCCCCTCACCTGATTATCCGCTATGGACCGCTGCTGCCAACCTTGCTGGCGGTAAAGCGGTGCATTATCGCTGCGATGAAGAGTCAGACTGGTTTCCGGATATTGACGATATTAAAAGTAAAATCACCCCGCGCACCCGCGGCATTGTGATCATCAACCCCAATAACCCTACAGGTGCGGTATACAGTCGTGAGTTATTGTTAGAGGTGGTTGAACTGTGCCGTCAACATGACATCATTTTATTCGCCGACGAAATCTACGATAAAATTCTTTATGATGAAGCTGTGCATGTACATGCAGCTTCGCTTTCAGATGATATTTTGACAGTGACGTTTAATGGCTTATCTAAAGCTTACCGCGCTGCAGGTTTTCGCGTTGGCTGGATGGTTCTCAGTGGCAATTTAAAAGCCGCCAAAAATTATATTGAAGGTTTAGACATGTTGGCCTCAATGCGCTTGTGTTCAAACGTACCTAATCAACATGCGATACAAACTGCTTTAGGTGGCTATCAAAGTATTAACGAGTTAATACTGCCAAATGGCCGTTTAACCGCCCAAAGAGACGTCTGTTATGACGTGCTTAATTCAATACCCGGTGTTAGCGTTAAAAAACCTAAGGGAGCTTTATATGCCTTCCCTAAGCTGGACTTAAAGAAATTTAATCTTAGAGACGATGAAAGACTGGTACTGGATTTATTAAAATCTGAAAAAATGCTTTTAGTCCAAGGTACCGCCTTTAACTGGCCAGAGCCAGATCATCTGCGAGTGGTATTTTTACCCCACAAAGAAGACTTAACTAAGGCACTCACAGATTTTGGCAACTTTTTAGAGAACTACTCACAGTAATCAAATTACTGCCGTATTTATCAGTAATAGTCATAACAAACACAGCCACTATAGTTTTTATCGTGGCTGTTTTTATATGCTCATGACAAGGCGCTATCGATTACGCGAAACTCTATAGCAACCAGCTAAAGTGAACGGCTAAAGTGAAAAGCTATAGTAAAGGGCTAAACAAATAAAAAACTTGTTCAATCACCCTTTTGTACCAAGGGCGTTTATTCCACTGTGCTAAAGTAAGTTGCTCAGAATCATCAATATAGCTTTGCTGTAACTGCTGTAATTTATAAGCAAACTTAACATCGTCAACCGCTAAAGTGAGTTCAAAATTTAGCCACAAGCTACGCATATCCATATTTACCGTACCAATCAAACAATGTTCATCATCAATCAACACCGACTTAGTGTGCAGCAAACCACCGTTAAACTGATGAACTTTTATGCCAGCATTTAACAGTTCAGTGAAAAACGAACTACTGGCCCATTTGACCATAGTGGAATCGTTGCGCCTTGGGATAATAATATTAACATCAACTCCCCTTAACGCTGCGGTGACTAAGGCCACTAACAAGTATTCACTGGGTACAAAGTAAGGTGTGGTAATAACAATGCGTGTACGGGCTTGATATAAACTTTGTAATAATACTTGATGAATAACATCTTCCGGCATCCCTGGGCCCGATGGAATAACTTGAACTAATGACGATGTATGAGTCGACTCTGCCTCTGGCGGCTGCTCAGGTAAAAAGCGCTCATTGGTTTCAACTTCCCAGTCCCAGCTGCTTACGGTATTAATCACTGGTACAACAGGTCCGGTGATCCGCACCATCATATCAATCCACTCTCCCACCTCGCTGGACTGCTTAAAATATTTAGGATCAACTAAGTTCATTGAGCCGGTATAGCCCACGGTATTGTCTATGACAACAATTTTACGATGCAAACGCAGATCCATGCGCCTAAACAGCATACGCAGTGGACTAACAATCAATGCCGGCACCACTTTAATTCCTGCATCTGTCATTAACTTTGGCCATGATGATTTGAAAAACTGGCGACTGCCGGCGGCATCCAATAGTAATTTAATGGCGACATTACGCTGGCTAGCGGCAATCAATGCATTAGCCACTTCATCTGCAAGACCACCGGGATGCCAAATATAAAACTCCATATGAATACAATTTTTAGCCTTATTTATATCGCTAATTATTGAGTTTAAAATGTCATCGGTAGTATGTTTTAACACCATTTCATTGGCAGTAAGAGATGGGATCCTTAATTGGGTGTCACACAAATGACTAATAGGAATAGCATAATGACTTTGGCTTTCTGGTTTATGGGCATTATGCTCATATAACGCTTTAAACCACTCGGCATAGGGTTTATACATGGCTTTTGAACGATTTGAGCGGGTTTTACCCAAATGCAATTCACCAAATAATAAGTAGGCAAACACCCCAACAAAAGGCAAAAAGTAAATAATCAACAACCAAGAAAATGACACGCCGATACTTCGACGTTTGATAACGATTCGAATTGCCACCACACCTAAAATAAGCCAATAAAGCACCACACCAACAATGGCAATAATTTGGGTCAATTGATCCATAGTTTTTACAGTATTCCTAGGTGTATTGAAAAGTTAATAGTAAAGTTGATTGTACTCTTTAAACAAGCAAGCATATAGCAAAGCTAATCATTCAGCTGTCATACATCTATCTCGAGGTAACATTGAACCTTAACAAATTAAAATATTGGATCATGATCGGGCTATTGTTAAGTGGCGGTTTGTATTTATTTGTAGTGACGAAATTCAATGGCGAAGCCGAGGTTATGATGAGTGAACTACAACCCATGTTTGTGTCTCAATGTTTATCCCAAACAGTCAGCAAGCCCCTTGATCAACAAGGACGCTTACGTATTGCTGTTTGGAACATTTATAAACAACAAAAGAGAAACTGGCAAACTGAATTACAGCAAATCACTCAAGGCTCAGATTTGTTACTTCTGCAAGAAGCCAAACTTAATCGTCGTTTCTCAAAGTACTTAGCCGATACCCAGCACCATGTGGTAATGGCCAAAGGGTTTAACCTGCTTAACGTACCAATGGGGGTTATGAATATTTCATCTCAACCAGCTAGTGAAGCCTGTGCCTATCAAACTGCAGAACCGTTAATCCGATTCGCCAAATCGACTCTTGTGGCCGCCTACCCATTATCTAATGGCCAGCAATTACTGGTGGTCAATTTACACGGCGTTAATTTTGACTGGCGACTAAATAGTTACGAATCACAACTGAAAAAAGTGCTAAAAAAAGTCGCCATACATCAGGGGCCGGTTATTTTAGCAGGAGACTTAAATACCTGGCGAGAAGGTAGAATGAGTATCGTAAGGCAACTCACTCATGGCCTGAGCCTAACAGAAGCTAAATACAAAGCAGATTTTCGTAAACGGGTGTTTGGCTTACCACTTGATCATTTATTTTATCGCGGTTTAACCTTAATAAATGCAGACTCTAACGAAACCTCAGCCTCAGATCATAATCCGATCCAAACAGAGTTTATCCTGCAATAACACCCTGAGCAAAATTAAACCACTTTAAAACTAATCAATTTGGCTTCTTCAGCAAAAAAGCGATAAAAATCCTCTTGCTGATCTTGCTTGCCAACAAATGCTACCAAGGCTTTTTTGTCGGTGCCTTTTACCAGTTCTCGTATTTGAGTTAAGCGTTTTACAAAATTTGTCTTTACCGCTTCAGGCCATGCACTGGTTTGAATTTTGACAACATAGGGTCTGAGGTTTTTATTCTTATTATCCACTTTTTGCCACCAGCCAGCGGATAACTTAATCATAATATAGTCAGCTTCAACTTGTGGTTTATCCCATGCTAAGGTGCTGTAAAACACCTTGGTATCATTATTGTCAGTTTGAAAACGAAACTTTTGCTTGCCTACTGGGTTAATGATTTTTGTGAAAATCTGCCCATATTGGTTTCCCTCAACCCCTTCAAATGAAAGCGCCCTGTCACGATCGTAAGGAAAGTCAAAATACTGATCGACTATGCTTTGAAAAGAGCTGGTCAGATAATTCGCTTTACGCTTACTGCTTACAGTTTTCGCGGCCTTCGACCTTGTTAATTGATTAACATCATCAGCGGCAATCTCGGTAGTACTCACCGCTTTAACGGACTTTGCGGCGGTTAAAGTAAATCGATTTGGATAGGCTAACGGAAAGCCTTCATCACTGCTCAGCCGTGATGTTTTGCCTTGCTGCTTAATTTTACTGCTGGCTTTAGCGTAACAATGCTGCTCATGTTCAACGTTTTTTGAGGTTTTAAAATAAGGTCTACGTAAGTTAACCGCTTTTTTGTAAGAGCAAGGTATAAGCGCCACAGCGCATTCATCGCAAACAAAATTAAGTGATTTTACATTGTCGAGTATATAAAGCTCTTCGTTGGTGACTAATCTATCTAATTGCAAACAGCGAGCATCATCCATATTTAATCTCATTTAACTTAACATTTTCTTTCATAATCAAGCTTATCCGTTGTTATGCTAACGTAAATCTTGGTTAATTGTTAATATAAAATACAGTTGTATGGCGCAGTGTAGTTGATTACAGTAGACAGATAGCTTTTTAGCCGTAATCCGTATGCATTAGTGACACGGATCTGCTATTCGCCTTAATCCTATTACCGAGGCAGATTATGAAACCAAGTACTTTTATGGCATGGATCACCCGTATGCCATTGTTAGAACGTTGGGCTTTGATGCATTGTTTTCAAAAAGAAAACGTATCAGAGCATTGTCATCAAGTCGCTGTGATTGCGCACTTATTGGTGGTCATTAAAAATAAACGCTTTGGCGGTAAGCTAAATCCAGAAAAAGCGGCTACCATCGCCCTTTACCATGAAGTATCAGAAACCAAGCTCCAAGATATCAACTCCAACACCAAATATCACAGTCCTGAATTTACCAAAGCCTTTAAAAAGCTTGAAGATCTGGCTGAAAAAGAATGCTTAGCCTCGTTACCTGAAGATCTGCGTGAAGAAATGGAGCCACTATTAGTTCAAACCCAAGTCGACCCAGAATACAAAGCTATCGTCAAAGCCGCAGATATTTTACAAGCCTATGTGAAAACCATGAATGAGCTACGCTTTAACAATGACGAGTTTCAACATGTAAAAATTAACTTGGATAAAAAGCTTAAGCAAATGGAACAAGATTTACCTGAAGTAAAATGTTTTATCGAAATTTTCCTCGATAGCTGCACTTCCACATTAGATAAATTGACTGAAAACGAATTAACTAACTGATGCTCACACAGTAAAGGATGATCAATGTCAGACAATGAAATACACAGTAGTGATGTCACTGAAAATGAATTAGCTGCCATCAATGACAAACAAATGAACGCTGATATTGAGGGCAGCACTAAGATAAATCCATGGCATGAACGCCGCCTAGGTGAAGATAAATTACGCCGTAATGATCACCGCAGTCCGTTTCAGCGTGACAGAGCAAGAATACTGCACTCAGCCGCCTTTCGTCGCCTACAAGCTAAAACTCAGGTACACGGCATTGGCATGAACGATTTTTTTCGCACTCGTTTAACCCATTCATTAGAAGTATCACAAATAGGCACAGGCATCGCTGCCCAGCTTAAACGTAAATTCCCTGACATTGAGCAACTATTAGATTCAATGAGCTTAATAGAGTCACTATGCTTAGCCCATGATATTGGTCATCCGCCATTTGGTCACGGCGGTGAAGTGGCCTTGAACTATATGATGCGCCATCACGGCGGATTTGAAGGCAACGGTCAAACTTTTAGAATTTTAGCCAGACTTGAACCCTACACCGAATACTGGGGCATGAATCTAACCAGGCGAACCTTACTTGGAGTGTTAAAGTATCCCGCTTTATATAGCCAGTTACATGTCGATTTAGGTCACCCAGAAATAACCAGCCACAGACAATTAAGACCTTCACAGTGGCCATCGGTAAAAGGCCTTTTTAACGATGACAAAGATATCTTCGATTGGGTGCTTTCAGGTTTGAGTGTAAATGATAGAAACCGCTTTATCAGCATTAAAAACAGCACTAATCAACACTATCCTCACCACAGAACCCAGTATAAATCTTTTGATTGCTCCATCATGGAACTGGCGGATGATATCGCTTATGCAGTCCATGATTTAGAAGATGCTATTGTCATGGGCATAGTCACGCCTTTGCAATGGCAGCAGGATGTCGCTGACAAATTAAGCCAAAGTAATGACCCATGGCTTACTCACGAATTTACCCATATCGCAGATAAATTATTTTCCCATCAACATCACTTACGTAAAGATGCCATAGGTACCTTAGTGAATGGTTTTGTCACTGCCATTAATATCGAGCAAGACGACAAATTTGATGAACCTTTATTAAAATACAATGCCAGCCTAGAGCCTGACTTTGCCATCGCATTGCATACTTTAAAACAATTTGTCTATAAGTACGTTATCCGTAAACCTGAAATGCAAATGCTCGAATACAAAGGCCAACAAATTGTCATGGAATTATTTGAAGCCTTTGAGTCTGATCCACAACGTTTGCTGCCATTAAACACTCAAGAACGTTGGTTACATGCCAAGGAGAATAACCTTAATCCAATGCGAATTATTGCAGATTATATTTCTGGAATGACCGATGAATTTGCCGGTAAGTTGCATCAGCAATTATTTGGCCCCAAGTCTTCTGGCATTTTTGAGATTAGCTTAGAAAGATAACCTTACTTACCTATCAAGATGAGACCCCTGTGTTAGTGGCTTTGATGAGAGTTAAGCATCTAAAGTCACTAACACTGTAATAAAACTTCAATTCACTTCCAGCCAAAGCACACTCAGTTAGCTTAAATTTTTATGCTATTAATTCAAAGGTAAAACACTCTTAGTGAATTAACCGCCAGCTTTGCTGACATGATAATAATCACTTAACTAAGCCTTTTTGTGTAATTAAATTACCATTCGTAGTGATTTGTGCTGTGGATCACGACATATATACCGCTAAAGGAGTAATTTTATCACGTAGGCGCTAATAATTTGCCAAGGTCACAGCTATAACAGCTGCTAAGAGTTGTTAACTAAAACGCTTTAGTTAACAATTTTTGAGGACGTAATGATGACTGTCAACAACACCGAACAACTTGAGCTACTGGTAGAGCGAGTCGCTAAAGCGCAGAAAGAATATGCCAATTTCAGCCAAGAACAAGTCGACAATATATTCAGAGCAGCAGCGCTTGCCGCCACTGATTCTCGTATTAAACTTGCTAAAATGGCAGCAACTGAAACCAACATGGGTTTATTAGAAGACAAAGTCATTAAAAATCACTTTGCATCTGAATATATATACAACAAATATAAAGACGATAAAACCTGCGGTATCATCGCTGAAGACATCACTTTTGGCACCATCACCATTGCCGAACCTGTAGGGATAATTTGCGGCATAGTGCCCACAACTAACCCTACCTCAACTGCCATTTTCAAAGCGCTGATTAGCCTTAAAACCCGTAACGGTATTATATTCTCGCCACATCCAAGAGCCAAGCAATCCACCACGACTGCAGCACGTATTGTTTTAGATGCCGCCGTTGCCGCTGGTGCACCCAAAGACATTATCGGCTGGATTGACGAACCTTCAGTGGCGCTGTCTAACCAACTTATGACACACGATAGCATCAACCTTATCCTCGCAACTGGCGGCCCCGGTATGGTTAAAGCTGCATACTCATCGGGTAAACCTGCCATTGGGGTTGGTGCGGGTAATACCCCAATCGTGATTGATGAAACCGCTGATATAAAACGCGCAGTAAGCTCAATCCTTATGTCAAAAACCTTCGATTACGGCGTCGTGTGCGCCTCAGAGCAAGCCATCATCGTGGTAGACAGTATTTATGAGCAAGTTAAACAACGCTTTGAAACTCATGGCGGTTACCTGTTATCCGATTCAGAGACCGCTGCCATGCAAGAGGTTATTCTTAAAAATGGTGGGTTAAATGCTGACATCGTTGGTCAAAGTGCCCCAACCATTGCCAACATGGCAGGAATTACTGTCCCAAGCTGGACTAAGGTATTAATTGGTGAGGTGACGGATATCAATGAAGCTGAAGCCTTTGCCCATGAAAAGTTATCACCACTTTTAGGTATGTACCGCGCCACTGATTTTAATGATGCCATGGACAAAGCTGAAGCATTAGTGACATTAGGCGGCATTGGTCATACCTCAGGGTTATACACTGACCAAGATGGCCAAGTAGAAAGAGTTAAAGCCTTTGGTTTTAGGATGAAAACTGCGCGGATATTAATAAACACTCCAGCATCACAAGGAGGTATTGGCGATTTATATAACTTTAAATTAGCGCCATCACTGACTTTGGGCTGTGGTTCATGGGGCGGTAACTCAATATCTGAAAACGTTGGCCCAAGCCATTTAATTAATAAGAAAACTGTCGCTAAAAGGGCTGAAAATATGTTGTGGCACAAACTACCCTCTTCAATTTATTTCCGCCGAGGCAGTTTACCCATTGCATTAGAAGAGCTATCAACTAAAAAACGCGCCTTAATTGTCACTGACAAGTTTCTGTTTAATAACGGCTATTGCGATGAAACCATTAAAATCTTAAAAGCTCAGGGGCTTGAAACAGAAGTATTCTATGACGTTGAAGCGGATCCTACTTTAGCCATTGTGAAACAAGGCGCTAAAGTTGCTCAAAGTTTCCAACCTGATGTCATCATAGCATTAGGTGGTGGTTCGCCTATGGATGCGGCTAAAATAATTTGGGTATTGTATGAACATCCTGACGTTGATTTTGCTGACTTAGCTTTGCGTTTTATGGATATTCGCAAACGTATTTATAAGTTCCCCAAATTAGGGGTTAAAGCGCAAATGGTGGCAATACCGACCACCTCTGGCACAGGCTCAGAAGTGACCCCGTTTGCCGTGGTAACCGATGAAGTGAGCGGCATGAAATACCCTATTGCTGATTATCAACTCACTCCTAACATGGCAATTGTCGACCCCAATTTAGTAATGGATATGCCAAAGTCATTAACCGCTTTTGGTGGCATTGACGCTGTAACTCACGCATTAGAAGCTTATGTTAGCGTGATGGCAAATGAATTTAGTGACGGTCAGGCCTTACAAGCACTGGAATTATTATGTGAGCATTTACCGGCAGCTTATGAACTGGGCGCTAAAGCCCCCATAGCCAGAGAAAAAGTCCATAACGGCGCCACTATCGCAGGTATTGCCTTTGCTAATGCTTTTTTAGGCATTTGCCACTCAATGGCCCATAAGCTCGGTGCTGAGTTTCATTTAGCCCATGGGTTAGCAAACGCATTGTTAATCAGTAATGTTATTCGCTTTAACGCCACCGATATGCCGACCAAGCAAGCTTCTTTTAGTCAGTACGACCGCCCAAAAGCCTTATGTCGTTATGCAAAGATAGCTGAAACCCTAAAGCTTGAAGGTATTGACTCAAACACCACTGATAAAGACAAGGTAGCATTGCTAATAAGTAAAATAGAACAGTTAAAAACCGCAGTCGGTATTCCGACATCTATCAAGGAAGCTGGTGTTAATGAAGCCGATTTCTTAGCCAAATTGGATGAATTAGCCGAGCACGCTTTTGATGATCAATGTACTGGCGCCAATCCGCGCTTCCCGCTTATTAGTGAGTTAAAGCAGATATTATTAGATAGCTTTTATGGTAAGCCATATCAAGATAACTAATGGCTATGTTCTAGTTGCTACTTTTCGGCACTGGCTCTGGTACAAGTCTACACAAGCTAGAGTTATAAAAGAACTGGCTTGAACAGTAGCGATTAATTAACCGCTGATACAATATTGATTATCATCAAATGTATCAGCGGTATTTTTATTTAATAATTTACTGTTTACCTTTGCTTTATTAGTGTCAGTGAGCCATCCAGATGCACATCACGTTGTGGATATGCCACCACAATATTGTTTTGCTCTAATAATTCATCCAGTGCAAAACGAATATTACTTCGCGTCACCCTTAACCCCCCTTCTACAGTGGAGTTAATCCAAAAGTTAACTTCAAATATTAGCGCGTTGTCACCAAAGTCTTCAAAACTCACCACAGGTTTAGGCTCAATTAATACCTCTTTTTGTGCGATAGTTGCTTCATATAACAAATCTGCGACAACTCTTGCCTTAGTCCCATAAGCTACGCCAACCCGCACATTTGACCTGACTAAATTATCAACTAGTGTCCAATTCACCACAGTGTTTTCTAATAATGTGCTATTGGGGATCAACAAGTGAACGCCATCAACCCGTCTTATACGAGTCGAACGATTATTAATGGCTTCGACTATGCCTTTAGCACCTTCAACTTCAAGAAAATCACCAATTTTAGTGGGGCGTTCCCACATTAATATCCAACCACTAATGAAGTTGTTAATAATGTTTTGCGCGCCAAAACCAAAACCGATTGCAATGGCACCGGACAAAAATGCAAATGCGGTAATGGGCACATTAATTAAATCAAGCGAAGTAATTAATAATATTGCAATGGCGATGACATACAATATACGTTGCAACAGATGGATAATATTAGGGTCAGTCTTTTTAGACGTTAACCGCTTAGTGAGCAGTTTTACTAGCAATTTAGTGATGAACAAACCGACAATTATGATCACCGGAATGATCAATAACCCACCTAAGGTAATTGGCTGTTGTGCAACAGTAAACACTGTCAAATTTAGCCATTGTTCAACTTGTACGAAATCCATTATTGCACCTCGTCGTTATTACTAAACCTGAATTCATATTTAGATTCAAGATCCTAAATATACCGCTGACGGATCCACTAAAAACCGTGTACCTAAAGCTTCACGACCAAATAGCATTAAATAACTCATGTCTGAGCGATCGGTAAGGGTAATTTCAATCGACCACTTTTGTTGCCCAAGAACTACTGGCGTTTTAATCACATAACGTTGCTCCGAGGTGCCATTAGATGACTTAATTTTACGGATATCACTAATAGGAGCATGGCAGCTTTTTACCGTATCAACATTATGTGAATCTGGGTGAATATCAAACGAGACACAATGCTCGCCATCTATCAGCACCTTTTTAATATTATCTACATGTAAAGACGAAGTTTTAGCCCCTGTATCCACACGTACTTGTAACTCGGTGATACCCAATTTAGGCAGAGCGATATACTCTAAGTTGCCAATAATCGTTTTATTTTTCATATCGAAACTCATTAATTTACAGAATCTGGTAATAGTTGTTCTTGAACATTTTCAATGTGTTCAGCAATTTTTTCATCATTTTCGCTAAAGTAAGCAATATGAAACATGGCTTCACCTTCTTGCACTAGCGGTATGTTTTGTTTACCGATTAATATGCCAGAGCGTGATGCGATCACCGAGTCAATCACTTCGCCATAGGGGCTACCAATTTCAGCCAAAACTTGCCCTTTAGTAATTTGTTCACCCAAATTAGCAATGTTATGCACAATCCCACTGGCATTGGCACGTACCCACTGACTGCCGTTGGCGATAAATGGGGCGCGCTTTTTCTTTGCTTTTGATGATGATTTTCTAATCATGCCTAAGTGCTGCAACACATTTAAAATGCCTTTCATGCCTGCACGTATTGAAAACTCATCAAATCTTAGCGCTTCACCTGCTTCATACAAGAGGATTTTGGTTTCATTCTTAACAGCTGACTCCCTTAAAGAACCATCCACTAGGTTTGAATTTAAAATAACCGGCACGCCAAACACTTCGGCAAGTAGTTTGGTTTCCTCATCGTCCATATCCGCTCTAATTTGCGGGAAATTAGAGCGGTGTATCGCGCCAGTATGTAAATCGATGCCGTAATCACAATGTCTAACGATTTCATTAAGAAATATATGTGCTACCCGCCCAGCTAATGAACCTTTCGCAGAGCCAGGAAAACAGCGATTTAAATCCCGTCTATCTGGCATGTAGCGGCTTTGATTCACAACCCCATACACATTGACCATAGGTACAGCTATGAGGGTCCCTGAAGTGATCTTAAATTTATTTTGTTTAATTAGCCTTCGTATAATTTCAATGCCATTTAATTCATCACCATGTACCGCCGCACTGATAAATATTGTTGGCCCCGGCTTTTTGGCACGGATGATATGTACCGGTAAAGAAACATCAGCATCGGTATATAATTTTGCTACCGGTAGCTCTATTTTGCGCTGCTCACCGGGTAAAATGGTAAAATCGCCAATAATTAACTTATCCATAATGACGTCCTAATCAGCCTTTACCACGGGTTTTGTTTTTATGGGGCTTGGCATTCTTTTCTAAAAATTGAAATACCATTGACGCGACATCTTTACCCGTTGCCGTTTCAATACCTTCAAGCCCTGGTGATGAATTAACTTCCATCACCATAGGGCCATTTTGTGAGCGCAGTAAATCAACCCCGCATAAGTTTAGCCCCATAATTTTGGCTGCATTAACTGCTGTTTCACGCTCTTCTTTAGATAATTTAACCACTACAGCAGAGCCACCGCGGTGCAAGTTGGAACGAAACTCACCTTCTGCCCCTTGGCGCTTCATTGCCGCAACAACCTTACCGCCAACCACTAAACAGCGAATATCGGCACCACCAGCTTCTTTAACAAATTCTTGTACCAAAATGTTGGCTTTTAACCCCATAAAGGCTTCGATAATGGCTTCAGCAGCTTTAGCGGTATCAGCAAGAACCACCCCGATACCTTGGGTGCCTTCTAGTAGCTTAATCACAACAGGCGCACCACCAACGTTTTTAATCAAATCTTTGATATTGTCAGGCTTGTTAGCAAAACCGGTACGTGGTAAGCCAATGCCTTTACGTGACAATAATTGCAATGAACGTAATTTATCGCGAGAGCGACTAATGGCGACAGATTCGTTAATATTAAAGGTGCCCATCATTTCAAATTGCCTGGCCACAGCTGTACCGTAAAATGTCACTGATGCACCAATACGCGGGATCACAGCATCATACATAGGAAGCTCTTTACCATCGTAGCGCAAGGTTGGTTTGCTGCTGGTAATATCCATGTAGCAATGTAATGTATCAATAATATCCACTGTGTGGCCCATAGCTTCACCGGCCTCTTTTAAGCGGCGAGTTGAATATAAATTTGGGTTTCTTGATAGAATGGCAATTCTCATAATATGTCCTGAACATGTTTCTTTTATTGCACAAAGGTGCTGTAATTCGCTGAGTGTAAGAGTATCTCTCTCATAAATATAACGTTATATTTTGATGTGTTTAATTAAAAAATTTAATCACAGCTTTTAAAGGATTTTGATGAAAGTAGAATTATTAAAAACATTTTTAGAAGTTAGCCATACGCTACATTTTAGAGTCGCTGCCGAAAATTTGTTTATCACTCAATCTGCTGTCAGTGCCAGAATCAAGCTTTTAGAAGAGGACTTGGGGGTGTTACTGTTTGATCGCAGTAAGAAACACCTTAAATTAACACCAGAGGGTAACCGCTTAATTAAGCATGCCAATGAGCTGCTATTGATGTGGCAAAAAGCCAAGCAAGATGTGGGGATTGCTGAGGGTGATAACCACCAACTGGCCATAGGTTCTATCATGTCTATATGGGATATCGTCCTACAAGGCTGGCTCACCAAAATTCACCTCAATATCGAAGGGATGAGTTTATTAACCAGTACCCTATCGCCCGTTGAATTAAGAAAAAGCCTGTTAAGTCGCGTTATTGATGTGGCCTTTTTATTCGAGCCGCCTTATGTAGAAGATCTTGTCATCACTAAGGTTGCGACTGTGCCGTTATACCTAGTGAGCACAGAATCAAATCGTGCCAAACAAAAGTCGACATTAGCAAACTACATTATGGTGGACTATGGTGAGTCGATTAACAGCCAATACCGCCGCAGTTTTCAAGACTCACCGCCAGCAAAACACTCGATGAACCAACCAAGGATTGCACTTAATTTTTTATTGGATGTCGGTGGCTGCGCCTACCTGCCAAGACAAATGGCGTTTGAATATATTGAAAGCAATAGACTTTTTATTGTCGAAGATGCGCCGGTTTTTTCTCGAGAAATTTATGCAGTGTATCTAGAAAAAGGTCATAAAGTGGATATTATTGAACAAACGCTACAGCTATTTCCCTATTTAAAAACATAAAGCTAATGGACAACTAGCATTTGTTACACGTTTTTTTAGTCTGGTAATAACAAAGCCCAACAAGGATTACTATGGATAGAAGATCATTTTTAACAACCTTGGCAAAAGGCAGTGCTGCTGTAGTCGCTGGCACCACGATTGCTGGAACAGCAACTTGGTTTAGTATCAGCCCAGCACCACAGCCGCTAACTATAGAGAATGTTTTATCTCAAATAGCGCAATTGCTTGCTGCAGCCGTCATTGGCAACAACCCAGAGCAAGCAGCAAAGGCTACTTTAAGCACGACATCAGCAGGTTGGGATTTAAACCAAATTTTTACTCATTGCGCCCAAAGTGTTGAGTATTCAATGACAGGTTATCCCCAGCAAAAAGCAGAGATTTTTAAACACACTATTGGGGCTAGCGCATTTGCTTTATTCAGTGCTAAAGGCAAGATGACTCATAACCTTGCAGAAGTCATACCCGGTGCACCTTTAATTTCAAAGCAGGCTGATTATTTGCTAGCCCTCAAAAGATTGCAACAATCGCTCGTAGATTTTCAACAATATACTGGCCATTTACAGCCCCACTTTGCTTATGGCAAGCTCAGTAAACAAGACTACGCCCTTGCCCATGTAATGCACTTTAATAATCATATGCAGCAAATACAGCTGCGCACGTTAAGCTGAAACTATATAAGGTCAATAACAGCCATTATATTGGCCTAGTGTCAGCAATTTGGTTTAACGAGACCTAGTGTTAGTTCACCAATAAGCGCATCTGGTTGATCGACTCCAATATATACACTATCAATACCTTTAATAGGCTCAACTAAGGTTAGTTTGACATTGGGAGCGCCAGAAAAGTTAAAGCGTTTTATCGTTTCAGCACGTCGAATGGCTAATTTGTTGGGTTCGACAGTTTTAATATTACTTAAATCAATGCTAAAGCTATTAAACACTCCGTAGCGAATATGTAATTTATTCTGAATTATGACGCTTGCTCCTGAGCCTGAATTTAAATCTGCGAGGCCAAGCTCAGCTTGAGTGTTTGGGTTGTAATTATCAGTGACTAATGAGGCTGCACAAGTCTCTATTGTGATCGGTCTGCGTGACATAGCACGGTATTCAGCAATAAAGAATACTAAACTCACCAAGGTTAATGCCGTTACCACATTAGCGCTGAACGCTGAAAACATAAAATGAACCAGTAAATGCATCAGCGGTATTTCAAACATTATCATCATTATAAATCCTAGCGCGTTAGACTGATTACCGTCTTTATGATGATAACTAAATTGTGAATCACCGTGATATGTTGACGGTTTGATTAAATGGCCACACAAAAAGAAGCTCCAAACTCTGGCTTCAAAAATCATGATATCGGCTACCAAGTTATTACCAAATAAAGCACTAATTGGCTGCTTAATTGCAATATCAGGATCAACTCCTGATTTAAGCGCCGTTTTTATGGCAAATATCACGCAGGTAATTGAAAATACCTCAATTAATACAAATACCGTCAGTAACAGGTAACGGATCTGAGTTAAATAAGGCCATAATATTTGTTGCTCTGAGGGAATAATATAACTGCCAAGCAGTATTAAAATAGCAAAATAACCGAGTGCCTTAACGAGTGCTAACTTGGTAGATTTGATACACAAAAAGCAAATTATGGGTAAAATGATAGCAGCGTCAATGAGTAACAACCAATCGAATTTTGCTGCGCCATAATCATTAATCCACATATCGTTTTGATAAAATAAAAACCAGGCAAACGATAGAACTAGCAGACTAATAAAAGGGATTTTGGAAGCTAATGGCCATGTTCGCATTCGATCACTCCTTAATTAACACTGTTTTCTTAGCAAATAAAAACCTATCAGTGGCCATCTTCTGACCATCGACGATATGATCTTGGGTAAAGCTGGTGACAATTTCAAAATCATATTGGCAGAGCAAAGACGCTATAAATTCAGGTTGATAAAAATACATATGTAGCTTGTCACCTTCAGCAGACTCTTGCACACATGATTGACTGTAATCATCTTGCATAAAGCCAATATAGATCAACGCTTGTGCTGTCGATATCTTAGCTAAAGATTCAATAAAAGGCGCTATATCAGTTTTTGCAAGATACGGCAGACAAAATGAGCACAGCAGTACATTAAATCTATTATTTGTTGCCGCAATCTGGCGAATATCGTTAACCTCAAATTTCCCCGTCGGGTTTTGCTGCTTGGCAATCGTTATCATCGCCGTAGATAAATCTATTCCACTGATATTTATCGGGACATTTCGTTGCTGAGCTAATACTTGTTGCAAATACAAACTGGCGTTACCTGGTCCGCAACCGATATCGTATACAGAAATACCCGTTTCTGTTTTAAATGCCGATTTAGAACTAGATTCAATGTTGAATTGAGTGTCTATTAACGCAGCAAAACGATTAAGACTATCAGCATATAAGGCACAATCCATGTATTTTTGCTGATATTTATCAGCTGCTTTGTCAAATACGTTTACCGTTTGCTGGTACTTGTCCATTTAAAGAAGTGTCCATTTTTATAATGTTAATTCACCAGTATTAATTTATACACTATAAAATTGATGATCGGACTTATTTTAAAAACAAAAAAACCACTCGAAAGTGGCTTTTATTAATCGTTAGTTAAACGCTCGGGTTATAAAGCGCCGATGGCATCTTTACAGAGCTGGGTAATACGACCCCAATCTTCTTGTTCCATTGCATCAGTAGGCGCTATCCAGCTACCACCAATACAATCAACATTAGCTAATGCTAAGTAATTTTTATAACTTGTCGGCGTAATACCGCCTGTTGGACAAAAACGAATATTCGCCAATGGACCCGAGAAGGCTTTCAGTGCATTAACGCCGCCAGAAGCTTCAGCTGGGAAGAATTTAAAATGGGTGTAACCCAACTCCATCCCCGCCATGACTTCTGAGATGCTCGCAACACCTGGAATTAACGGCACATTACCACGCTTAGCTGCTTTTAACAGGTCAACGGTAGCACCTGGCGTAATAATAAATTGTGAACCCGCATCTACAGCTTGCTGCAGTTGCAATTCATTTAAAATAGTACCTGCCCCCACTAACGCCTCTGGGACTTCTTTAGCAATCAATGCAATGGCTTCTAAAGCACATTCTGTGCGTAAAGTGACTTCTAAAACACTGATGCCGCCCGCTACTAATGCTTTAGCTAACGGTACTGCATGCTCAATTTTATTGATAACCATTACAGGAACAATCGGGCTGCGTTTAAAAATATCTTGTGGCTGTAACGTCCAGTTATTCTCAAGCATTCGAGTATCTTCCTTTTAATTAATAAATTTCGTCAATGGCACTGGTACTACGAGCGCCTGTTTCTGGGCTGCTTAAACTATTTCGTAAAGCACCGAATAATTCACGGCCCATGCCATAACTTGAGTGATGTAGATCTACTTTCCCTGCTACACGTGCAGTTAAAGTGGCTTCATCCACCAGTAAACTTAGCTCGCCGGTATCAGCATTGACACGGATCATGTCGCCATCTTCAACCTTAGCGATAAGGCCACCATCTAATGCTTCTGGCGTTAAGTGAATCGCTGCAGGCACTTTGCCTGACGCGCCAGACATACGGCCATCTGTAACAAGCGCCACTTTGAAGCCCTTATCTTGTAAGGTACCTAAATATGGCGTGAGTTTATGTAACTCTGGCATACCGTTAGCTTTCGGGCCTTGGCCTTTTACCACCACAACACAATCTCGGTCTAAACCACCTGATTGGAAAATTGCATCAAGCTTGTTTTGGTCGTCAATCACAACCGCTGGACCTTCAACAACTCGGTTGCCAGCTGGTACAGCAGAGACTTTGATCACTGAACGACCAAGGTTACCTTTAAGTAATTTTAGACCGCCGTTATTTTGAAAAGGTGTGTCGATGTGAGTTAACACTTCTTTGTCTAAACTTTCTGTTGGCCCATCAACCCAAGTTAACTTGCCGTCAAGAATGCGCGGCTCTTGGGTATATTTACGTAAACCAAAGCCCGCAACAGTGTTGACATCCTCATGGATAAGCCCTGCATCTAGCAATTCTTTGACTAAAAATGCCATGCCGCCTGCGGCGTGGAAATGGTTAATATCAGCATGTCCATTTGGATAAACCTTGGCCAATAATGGTACGCAATCAGATAAATCTGAAAAATCGTCCCAGTTGACAATGATGCCAGCGGCGCGTGCGGCAGCAACAATGTGCATAGTCAGGTTGGTAGAACCACCTGTTGCAAGGATGCCTACAATGCCATTAACCACTGATTTTTCGTTAACAATCTCACCGATTGGGGTGTATTGGGTACCCATTTCAGTTAAACGACACACTTGTTTAGCTGCCATTGCGGTTAGTTCATCACGTAGTGGATCATCAGGATTCACAAACGAAGAACCAGGTAACTGTAAGCCCATCATTTCAAGCATTAACTGATTAGAGTTAGCAGTACCGTAGAAAGTACAAGTACCCGCACTGTGATAAGAGCTTGATTCAGCTTCTAACAATGCAGCTCTATCAACTTTGCCTTGAGCAAATTGTTGACGTACACGGGCTTTTTCTTTGTTTGGAATACCAGATTTCATTGGACCTGCTGGCACAAACATCATTGGTAAATGACCAAAACTTAACGCGCCAATCAATAAACCCGGAACAATCTTGTCGCAAATACCTAATAATAAGGCGCCGTCAAACATATTGTGAGATAAACCCACCGCCGTTGACATTGCAATCACTTCACGACTCAGTAAGCTTAGCTCCATGCCAGGTTGGCCTTGGGTAACACCGTCACACATTGCCGGAACGCCCGCAGCAACTTGAGCAACACTACCGACTTCTTGGCAGGCTTTTTTAATGAAATTTGGGTAATCTTCATATGGCTGATGAGCAGATAACATGTCGTTAAATGCCGTCACAATACCGATATTCGCTTTGGTTAATTGACGTAAAGAGTCTTTATCATCTGGCTTACAAGCCGCAAAACCGTGGGCTAAGTTACCACAGCTTAATGCACTACGATGTACGCCTTTGGCGCGAGCATCGTTTAATGCTTCGAGATATTTTTTACGTGAATCTTGGCTACGAGCGATAATTCGATCGGTAACAGCTTGAACTACTGAGTGCATGGTTAACTCCTTTACGCGCTATAAAACACATCAACGGGCGTTTTACGCTGCGCTAATACGGCTCTAATTGGCATTGCATTCACATCGTCGCTTTCCAAAGCTTGGCGATATACGGATAGTTTTGACTCACCTACTAAATGCAGATAAATCTGGCGACTGTTTAAAATGGCACCTTTAGATAAGGTAATACGTGCATGTGGAGCAGTCGTTGGATTAACGGCTGCGCAAAGTAAATCAGTCGTAAAAGCGTTTTCTAATTCTTTACTGCAAGGGAACCACGAACAAGTGTGGCCATCTGTACCCATGCCTAATACCACAACATCAAATGGTTTAGGGAAGTTAGCCAGAGACTCAATCGTCATGTCACAGCCCTTTTCAGGGCTATCAAACATATTCTTTAAACCACGGAATTTGGCACTTGCTGCGCGATTTTGTAATAAATGTGCTCTTACTAAGCGCTCGTTAGAATCTGCAGCTTCTGCATCTACCCAACGTTCATCGGCAAGTGTGATATAAACATCACTCCAGTCGATCGCTTTATTGCTTAGTAATTGAAATAATTTAAGCGGTGTCGAGCCACCTGAAACAACAAGACTTGCTTTACCACGGCTATCAACCGCATCCTGCAACTGACTGGCAATTTTGTCAGCTAATTTGGCTTCGAGATCCGCTGGGGTTGCAAATGCTTTAAATACAGATTCTTTAATCATAATATTTCCTTACTCGTCCCAAGAACGACCATCTTTAGTGATTAAAGCAACTGAAGCCACAGGGCCCCATGTACCTGCTGGATATGGCTTAGGCTTCTCGCCGCCATTTTCCCAAGAATTGATGATGCCATCGACCCAAGTCCAGGCTTGCTCAACTTCATCACGGCGCACGAACAATGCTTGATTACCTAACATGGCTTCAAGTAATAAACGTTCGTAAGCGTCGGCAATGCGTTCGTTTTTAAAGGTATCGGTGAAACTTAAATCAAGTTTGGTGGTTTGGATGCGTTGCTTTTCTTCCAGACCAGGGACTTTATTCATCATTTGAATTTCAACACCTTCATGGGGTTGCAAACGAATAGTCAACTTGTTTGGTGGTAAGTTACGCATGGTGTCACGATATAAATTATGCGGCGGGTTTTTGAAGTAAACCACAATCTCACTGCTCTTAAACGGCATACGTTTGCCACTACGTAAGTAGAACGGCACGCCAGCCCAGCGCCAATTATCAATATCAACGCGAAGCGCTACAAAGGTTTCAGTGTTAGATTTAACATTGGCGCCCTCTTCTTCTAAATAACCAGGAACAGGTGAGCCTTTTAAATAACCACTAGAATATTGACCACGAACCGTGTTTTCAAACACGTTGTTTGGGGTAATTGGACGCAATGACTTAAGTACTTTTACTTTTTCATCACGAATGCTATCAGCATCTAAATTTACTGGCGGGTCCATTGCCACAAGCGTCAGCACTTGCAGTAAATGGTTTTGGATCATGTCACGCATTTGACCTGCAGTATCAAAGTATCCCCAACGACCTTCAATACCGACTTCTTCAGCTACGGTGATTTGTACATGATCAATCGTGCGGTTATCCCACTTAGAAGCAAACAATGAATTCGCAAAGCGCAGGGCAATGAGATTTTGAACGGTTTCTTTACCTAAATAGTGGTCAATTCGGTAAACTTGATTTTCATTGAAGAATTCAGAAACTTTGTCATTAATGACTTTTGATGACGCAAGGCAAGTGCCAATTGGCTTTTCAAGCACGATACGGGTGTCGGAATGAATAAGGTTTTGCTCATTAAGACAACGACAGATTTCACCAAAGATTGACGGAGGCGTGGCGAAATAGCTGACCATTACACGCTTAGTTGGCTCTAAAAGACCATGGAAAGCTTTGTAGCCTTCAGAATCGGTAAAATTAGTACCGATATAATGACAACGAGCAATAAAGCGAGCGAGGGTCTCTTCACATAACTCGTCCTTTACAAAAGTGTTTAATGCTTTATTGACAAGTTCAATGAACTCTTCTTGAGTAAAGGCATCTTTAGCGACACCAATAACTTTGGTGTCTTTATCTAATAGATTCGCTTTATCAAGCTGATAGAGAGAAGGTAACAACTTACGGCGTGCTAAATCGCCTTTGGTGCCAAAAAGTACAAAGTCGCAAGCCTTGGCGCCTATTGATGAGTTACTCATTGCTTAAAATACTCCTTTATTATGCGTGTTCACAGGCAAACCATTTTTAGTTGCCAGTGAATAAAAGCACACTTTTGTTGTAATATAACAACAGAATTAAATTTGTGCATTATAATTTTACAATTATTGATATTGGTTACATCTAGCCTTTTTCACATAAAACCTGATAGTATTTTAGTTGTTAAATTACTTTACTATCATAGATTAGTTACAAAAAATAAAACAAAACGGCTTATAATCGTTTTTAGAGGTATGAAAATTACTTCATTTCCTCCTAAATTGTAATTTATGATATAAAATTACATCATCCATTTTAGCGGACAATTACTTATGAATACCCTTGAGAAGGTGCAAAAAAGCCTTACACAATTTAGTAAGTCAGAGCGAAAAGTTGCAGAGGTCATTCTCTCTTCTCCGCAAACGGCGATTCACTCTAGTATTGCAACGCTTGCCAAAATGGCTGACGTCAGCGAACCCACTGTGAACCGTTTTTGTCGCAGACTTGATACTAAGGGCTTCCCTGATTTTAAGTTACATTTGGCCCAAAGTCTTGCTAACGGTACACCTTATGTAAGCCGCCATGTTGAAGAAGATGATTCTCCTGAATCCTATACAACAAAAATCTTCGAATCTTCAATGGCATCCCTTGATACTGCCCGTCAAAGCCTTGATGTGGTTGCAGTCAATAAAGCCGTAGATATTTTAACGCAAGCTAAAACAATATCGTTTTTTGGCCTGGGAGCATCCTCATCAGTTGCTCACGATGCGCAAAATAAGTTCTTCCGTTTTAACGTACCGGTCATTTGTTTTGATGATGTATTAATGCAACGTATGAGCTGTATTGGCTGCGATGAAGGTGATGTTGTGGTGCTTATATCCCACACTGGCCGTACTAAATCATTAATCGAAATAGCCCGAATTGCCCGTGAAAATGGCGCTGCGGTGATTGGGATTACTGCTCGTAACTCGCCACTGTCTCACGAATGTACGTTGCCTGTTACCATGGAAGTGCCAGAAGATACTGACATGTATTTACCTATGGCTTCACGTTTAGCACAGCTGGTTACTATTGATGTGTTAGCCACAGGCTTTACCTTGAGAAGAGGCCCGCGTTTTCGCGATAATCTAAAACGTGTTAAAGAAGTATTGAAAGAATCTCGGATAAATAAAGATCTCACCATCTAATTATTACTAAATAATTACCTGTCCGAAAGGCCGAACAATATTACCTGTTCGGCCTTTTTTATTGAATTTATACGACTCAGTCACAGATATATATCTCAAAAACGATCTTTTTGTTCGTAACTTTCCTACATAATTCGAAAATCTCTGTTAATATAAGTCCATAATATTTAGTACCGAATTCTTTTTCTTTTAAATTAACGGAGTATCCTATGTTCCGCAGAACTAAAATCGTTACGACACTTGGACCTGCAACCGACCGCGATGATAACCTACGTAAAATCATTGCCGCTGGTGCAAATGTTGTACGTCTTAACTTCTCACACGGCTCACCAGAAGATCATCTTAAACGTGCTACTGACGCTCGCAATATTGCAAAAGAGTTAGGTGTTCACGTAGCTGTATTAGGTGATTTGCAAGGCCCCAAAATTCGTGTATCTACCTTTAAAGATAACAAAAAAATTCAGTTGAATTTAGGTGATACTTTCATTTTAGATGCAGATCTTGCTAAAGGTGAAGGTGACGAGAAACAAGTTGGTATCGATTATAAAGAATTGCCAAATGACGTTGTCATAGGTGACATTCTTATGCTTGATGACGGCCGTGTTCAGCTTAAAGTTGAATCTGTAGAAGGTCGTAAAGTTTTCACTAGTGTTACTGTTGCGGGTCCTTTATCTAATAATAAAGGCATCAACAAAAAAGGCGGCGGATTAACAGCCCCTGCACTAACTGAAAAAGACAAAGCAGATATTTTAACGGCTGCGCAAATTCAGGTTGATTACTTAGCCGTTTCTTTCCCACGTACTGGCGCTGATTTAGATTTAGCACGTAAGCTTGCTGAAGATGCGGGCAGTTTTGCACTTATTGTATCAAAAGTAGAACGTGCAGAAGCTGTTGGTACTGATGAAGCGATGGACGATGTCATTAAAGCATCTGACGCGGTAATGGTTGCACGTGGTGACTTAGGTGTTGAAATTGGCGATGCTGCATTGGTTGCAGTACAAAAGAAACTTATCCGTCGTTCACGTCAATTGAACAAAGTTGTGATTACTGCAACTCAAATGATGGAATCAATGATTTCAAGCCCTATGCCAACTCGTGCTGAAGTTATGGACGTAGCGAACGCCGTACTAGATGGCACTGACGCTGTGATGCTTTCAGCTGAAACTGCTGCCGGTGACTTCCCTGAAGAAACTGTGTTAGCAATGAGCAATGTTTGTGCTGGTGCAGAACAGCATCCATCAGTGATGTCTTCTAAGCATAGAATGAACGAAACATTCGATACTATTGAAGAAACCATTGCCCTTTCAACTATGTATGCTGCAAACCATTTAAAAGGTGTTAAAGCTATCATCAGCTTGACTGAATCAGGCGAAACCACCAAGTTAATGTCGCGCATCAGCTCTGCATTACCAATTTTCGCACTGTCTCGTCATCAAAAGACCTTAGCAAAATTAGCTTTATTCCGTGGCGTTATGCCAGTTCAGTTTGATTCTACAGCTTTCCCAGCTGATGCATTAGCATCAGAAGCGTTAAAAGCGGTTGCAGCTGCTGGTTACCTTAAATCAGGTGACATGGTATTAATGACTAAAGGCGATGCAATGGAAACTGTTGGTGGCACTAACACTTGTAAAGTACTTGTTGTTGCTTAATATGAGTTAATTGCTTCAAATAGCTAATAAAAAACCACCTGATTAGGTGGTTTTTTTATGTGCTAAATATGTGTGTTTTGATTTAGAAAATTGTGTGTCGTCATTATTTCAGGCTAACAGTACCCAAGGCATAAACATTACTTGTTTAACATTCAAACCTCAGGTAACGCTAGACCGTTACAGTCAAACGTCAGTTAACTTTCGATTATAGGCTTTCAAAATCATTGACATGAATCGCAGCTAAGCGCTTTTCATTGGCATCAAGTAGCTGCTCAAGCTCTGCTTGATTAATCACGTCATTGGCTAAAGCTTGGTTAAACAAGTCAACCATTGGCTGTTTCGCATCAAGAGTCCCCGCTTTTTGGGCTTTCTTAAGGCGAGAGTACAAACCTTTACAAGCATATTTAGCTGTAAATGCTTGCTCAACTTCAGCAATGCCGCTGCTATCTCCGTCAAAATCAGCACATAAGAAAGTTAACCTATCTCTTGCTGGCGAAGGTTGCATGAAACCATCTGCTAAGGTCGTTGCTTGTTTGTCAGTTGGCGCATTAAAGTGATTACCTAATGGAAATATGATCACTCTAAGCAATACGCTAACAAACTTATTTGGGAAGTTACGAATAGCCTCTTCCAATGCTTTAGCGGCAAGATGTAATCTTTCAGTCATAACATAATGCACTGCCGGTAAATCATCTTGTTGACGGCCATTATCTTCAAACAGCTTTAAGGTTGCTGATGCTAGGTATAATTGACTTAGCACATCGCCCATACGCGCTGAGATCATCTCTTTACGTTTTAAATCACCGCCCATGACCAACATAGCTAAATCAGTCATTATCGCTAAAGCTGCCGAGATACGGCTCATATCACGATAATATTGCTGAGTGGTACCACTAACTGGCGATGAATTGGTTTTACTGGCTGTTAATGCATTAAAGAAAGCCATGACGCCATTTCGAATAGCATAAGTCATATGGCCCATTAATAATGAATCGAAACGGTTAATGGCTGCTTTTTGATCTTCCATCGCCGCAGTTTCCATTTCAGCCAATACATAAGGATGACAGCGTGTTGCCCCTTGACCAAAAATCATCAGCGAACGGGTCAAAATATTCGCCCCTTCAACAGTGATAGAAATAGGACTGGCCATATAAGCATGACCGAGATAGTTTTTCGACCCTAACTGAATACCTTTACCAGACTGAATATCCATCGCATCTTCTACCACATCTCGACCTAATTCAGTCATGTGATATTTAGCAATCGCGGTAACCACCGATGGTTTCACTTTTAAATCAATACCGGTGGTGGTTAAACATCTGGCCGCTTCTAATTGATAAGTGTTAGCGATAATACGCGCTAGCGCTTCTTGTACACCTTCAAATTTACCAATTGGCATACCGAACTGCTGTCTTACATAACTATAAGCTGTTGTGGTTTTAGTGGCCATATGACCCGATGCAGTTGCCAATGCTGGCAATGAAATACCACGGCCGGCAGATAAACACTCAACCAGCATTCTCCAGCCTTTACCCGCAAACTGAGGGCCGCCAATAATCCAATCCAGTGGAATGAATACATCTTCACCACTTGTGGTGCCGTTCATAAAGGCCATCATCAATGGATTATGACGACGACCAATTTCAACACCGGGATGATCGGTTGGAATTAACGCACAGGTAATACCAAGATTAACCGTATCACCTAATAAGCCCTCAGGGTCACGCATTTGAAATGCAAGACCAAGCACTGTAGCTACAGGTGCCAAGGTAATGTAACGTTTATCCCAAGTAAGACTTAAACCTAATACTTCTTCACCATTAAATTCGCGGCGACACACAATACCAGTATCAGGTATTGCACCAGCGTCTGATCCCGCCTCTGGGCCAGTTAACGCAAAACACGGTAGCTCATCACCATTAGCTAACGCAGGTAACCAACGCTGTTTTTGCTCTTCAGTACCATAATGAGTTAATAACTCACCAGGGCCTAAAGAGTTAGGAACCATAACCGTAACGGCCGCACTAATGCTGCGAGAGGCAATTTTACTGACAATGGTTGAGTTGGCGTAGGCAGAAAACTCTCGACCACCAAATTTAGTGGGAATAATTAATGCAAAAAAACCTTCTTTTTTGAAGTAATCCCATAACTCAGGTGGTAAGTCTTTGCGGTTGTGAACAATGTCATAATCATCAATCATACTCAGCGCTGTTTGCACTTGGTTATTGATAAAGTCTTGCTCAGCTGCTGTTAATTGGGGTTTACCGTAATTGTGAAGCGTGTTCCAGTTTGGATTTCCGCCAAACAATTCACCTTCCCACCACACATCACCCGCTTCCATCGCCTCTTTTTCAGTACTAGATAATGGCGGAAGTACTTTCTTAAAAAACGAAAAAACCGGACGCGTGATAAATCGCATCCTTAAATTACGCACACCAAATAACACAGCAAGTGCTATTAAAACCAGTATAACGACAGTCATGTTAATCCCTTATTACTTAGCTAAAATTGGCACTGAAACACCAGCGGCCATATATGGAATCACCTTACGAATGATTGCTTCAGTATCATTATGTTCACCATAATCAGCTTCTGCAATTTCGTTAAGTGCATCAGCTGAAGCCATGGTGAATACTATGGTCCCTAAGGTAAAGTGTAGTCGCCAAAACATTTCTGCAGGCGGAATATGCGGCGCACTTTCTGATACCGCTTTAACGAAAACTTTTAAATAATCACCATAATGCGTGGTGATAAACCACCTTAAATGGCCCTGACTTTCGATATAACCACGACCTAACAATTGCAGAAATATCGTTGTTCCACCCTGCCTTACTTGGTTTAATTCCAATAATGGATTAATTAGAGATGAAAATATCTCATTCAAATTAGCTAGTTGTGGATTTTTAAATAATCTATCTATTTCAGCAGCTGCACTTGGCATGAACACATCTAAATAGCGTGCTAATACGGCTCTAATCAGCTCTTTCTTTGAACCAAAATGATAATTAACTGAAGCTAAATTAACTTCGGCTTTGCTAGTAATTAGACGTAAAGATGTTTCTGAAAAGCCCCTCTCAGCGAAAAGTTTTTCAGCAGCATCTAATATTCTTGTTTTTGTATCTGTTCTGCCTGCCATTCCATGACCCAAATCAATTAAAACACTCGTTTAAATTAAACATTGAGCGCACAGTTGTCAATCTAATTTCTTGTAGCTATTACATCTCAACACAATAGCACCAACCCTTTGCACGCCAAGTTGCAACTAAAATGCAATATTTAAGTTAATTATGTAAACTGTCGTCGAAAATAAAAATAAGGAAACCTGTAAGATGAAGTTAACTTTTAAACAACCGTCTACTATCGCTGTTGTTATTTCAATGGCGCTTGGCCTTTCAGCCTGCCAACAAATGGATGAAGAGATTAATTTAACCACCACAAATCCTCTGCCACCAGCTAGCCAATCAAATGAAAAAACAACCAAAATTGATAGCGCTTCAGCAATCGCATTTATTAATGATGCTGAAGCACAGTTGGCCAAACTCTCTGTAGAAGGCGCACGCACCGAATGGGTTTATAGCAATTTTATCACTGAAGATACTGCTGCGCTTTCTGCTGCAATTAGTGAAAAAATGACTTCGATGTCAGTTGGCTTTGCCACCGAAGCGGCTAAATATGCCAAGGTCGAATTAGATCCTGTTAACGCCCGCAAGTTACATATTTTACGAAGTAGCTTGGTATTACCTGCGCCATTAGATCCTGCTAAAAACGCTGAGCTTGCACAAATTAGCTCAGAACTGAATGGCTTATACGGTAAAGGGAAATACTGTTTTGCCGATGGTCGCTGCTTAACCCAGCCAGAATTATCAAATTTGATGGCTGAATCTCAAGATCCTGCGGTGCTATTAGAAGCATGGCAAGGATGGCGTGAAATAGCCAAACCTATGCGTCCATTATTTAAACGTGAAGTTGAGCTGGCTAATGAAGGCGCGCAAGATTTAGGCTTTAGCGATTTATCAGAACTTTGGCGTAGTCAATATGATATGGAGCCTGAGGCGTTTTCAGCCGAATTAGACCGACTTTGGGGTGATATTAAACCTTTATATGATTCACTACATTGTTATGTCCGTGGCGAACTAAATCAGCAATATGGAGACGAGGTAGCACCAGATAATGGTCCTATTCCTGCGCATCTATTGGGTAATATGTGGGCTCAGCAATGGGGAACCATTTACAATACTGTCGCCCCTGATGATGCAGATCCTGGCTACAATGTTACCGAGCTTTTAGCGGCCAATAACTATGATGAAATTAAAATGGTTAAGCAAGCTGAAGGGTTTTTCTCATCATTAGGCTTTGAAGCGCTACCAGAAACATTTTGGACTCGCTCATTATTTGTGCAACCTAAAGATCGCGATGTCGTTTGTCATGCTTCAGCTTGGGATCTAGATAACGAAGACGATATTCGCATTAAAATGTGTATTCAAAAAACCGCCGAAGACTTTACCGTTATTCATCATGAATTAGGTCACAACTATTATCAGCGCGCTTATAAAAACCAACCTCACCTATTTAAAGGTTCTGCAAACGACGGTTTCCATGAAGCCATTGGTGACACGATTGCGCTATCAATTACGCCGAGTTACCTCAAACAAATCGGTCTATTAGATGAAGTGCCTGATGAATCAAAAGACATCGGACTGTTACTGCGTCAAGCCCTTGATAAAATTGCCTTCATGCCATTTGGTTTGATGATCGATCAATGGCGCTGGAAAGTATTTAATGGCGAAATTAGCCCAGCTCAATATAACCAAGCTTGGTGGGATTTACGTGAAAAATACCAAGGCGTTAAAGCGCCTATAGCACGTACTGAAGCAGACTTTGATCCGGGCGCTAAATATCACGTCCCTGGCAATGTTCCTTACACACGCTACTTTTTAGCCCACGTACTTCAATTCCAGTTCCATAAAGCATTATGTGAGATCGCCGGTAATGAAGGCCCAGTGCACCGTTGTAGTATTTATGGTAATAAAGACGCCGGAGATAAGCTTAATCAAATGCTTGAGTCAGGTTTAAGTCAGCCGTGGCCTGAAGCGTTAAATATCGTCACTGGCACTAAAAACATGGATGCTAAAGCGGTACTCGATTATTTTGCGCCATTACAAGTGTGGTTAGATAAGCAAAATAGCCAACAAAACCGTCAATGCGGTTGGTAACTCATCGTTAGCTGTTTGAAATGAACTGCCAATAACAAATAGGCCCACTGACTGTTTTAGTGAGTAGGCCTTATTATAAGGGTAATAACGCTATGTGATGCCGATAATATAGACTACCTAAAACCGCTTCCTTTACGATTAGTTTCACTTGCCTCAATTCGTTGCTGAGCGGATTTAACCAGCATAACAAATACTGCACCGGTGCCACCCTGAGTACGAGTAGCAGAATGATAGGCTTGCACTTCGTCTAACTGCATCAACCATTGGCACACTGCTGATTTCATTAACCCTGGGTATGGCTTACTTTTAAAGCCTTTACCGTGAATAACCAAAATATTACGCTCACCACGATGATGTGCTTTGATAATCGCCTCGATAAGGTATTCCCGCGCTTGAGCTAAGCGATAAACATGTAAATCAACCACTGTTTGATATTTATATTTACCAAGCCGCAGATGACTAAACACTTCATCTTGAACCCCATCAAGCTTGTAACTCACCATGTCTTCCGGTTTTACCGCGCTAATCATCATCGGATCTACAGTAAGTTTACTAATGTACTCATTCTGCGCTGCAGCAGCTCGTCTGGCTAATTGCGCTTCTGTTGCGATGTCGGAATCGAAGCTAAAAATACTATCACTGGCCTTAATGGGTTTTACCCCTGCCATTTCTGCTAAAAACAGTGCGCTGTCATCGTTATTCATTATTGGTTCCTACACACTTTGTAAAGATTATCCACTTTAGTATCACTACCGAATAATTTATAGTGTTGCCATTGTCGTAATGACTATTGTTAGAATCACTAAGAGCAAAATAATTGCATGCCTCATTATAAAATATTTTTTATTGCCTGCTTCTCATTAATCAGTTTTTTCAATCAAGCTGTGACCTTGACAGATAACGAAATCATAAACCAAAACTATAAAACTTTTGCGTCAGGTTTTGAAAATTTAGATATCAGTATCATCGAGACCATGTATACCGATGATGCGGTGTACCTTTCTGAAACACCAAATCAAGGTATCATTACCGGTAAACCACAAATAGTTGAACTTTATCAGCATTTTTTTGAAAAAATTGCTAAAAGAGAAGCCCGTATTGAAGTCGATTTTCGAGTCATCAATAGAAAGCTAACTAACGATAGTGCTACTGACGTTGGCTTTTATTTGGTTCGATTCCACCCTAAAAAAGAAACAGGCGATCAAATTAGTGTATTTTCAGGTAAATTTGTTTTTGTGTCACAAAAAGATACTAACAATCAATGGCAGTTTATTGTTGATTCAAACACCAAAATGAACCCTGAGCTTTACTATTCGGCAAAACCCATTTCTAACTTATATTATGGTCGCCAATTCAATACTGAAGCTAAATCAATATCAGTTGAAAATGAAGCTGAAGTGGGTTCTGTACCCGTTGAAGCAGAACATCGAATTCCATAGCAATTGTTAAAGCCACTAGTTTAAAACTCTTATTAACCAGTTTAATAATCAGTGCTTTAAGCCATTAAAGATAAGCCTTCAACACTTTTTAACCCATTTTTACTCATTGCATTTAAAAGACAGCTACTATGACGACTAAAATACATTGTCCCTGCGGCAGTGATTCAACTTATGAAGATTGTTGTAAGCCATACCACAGTAATGTTCAAGTTGCAGCCACAGCTGAGATCCTGATGCGCTCGCGTTATTGCGCCTTTGTATTACAACACTATCCCTATTTAATCGAGACTCATCATGCTAACTATCGCGGCGGCCTATCTATTAATGATTTGTCTCAAGGGGCTGAGCTTACTCGATGGCTTGGATTAGAGGTGATTAATTTTGAGCCACAAGATGAGCTCGCCACGGCAACGGTGACCTTTAAAGCTTGGTTTTATCATGACGGTGAAATCGATGCGATCTATGAAAAATCACAATTTGTTCGAGAAGACGCTAAGTGGTTTTACACCACTGGTGAGCAATTTAACGCGGATTTACCAAAGCGAAATGACCCATGTATCTGCCATAGTGGTAAAAAATTTAAAGCCTGCTGCATGAAGTTAACAGGCTAACACACCATCAAAAAACAACAAGTCGTGCTAATGCACGACTTCATTTTTTTCAAAAATAAACTGTGAAAATTCGTTTTCTCTTATGGCTGGGCTGTATAAATAACCCTGTGCGTGATGGCAACAGCTATCTTCAAGGAACAGCTCTTGCTCCTTGGTTTCAACCCCTTCTGCTGTTAGGGATATATTTAACGCCTTGGCCATAGCAATAATGGCGCTGACAATTTCACGGCTCTGATGACTGGTGGTTAAATCGGCAATAAATGAGCGATCGATTTTTAACTTAGTAATTGGAAACTGCTTTAAATAACGCATAGAGCTGTAACCTGTACCAAAATCATCGATGGCTAAGCCAACGCCTAAATCGGCTAATTCTTGGCAAAGTCGGGTTGCATGGCGAATATCTCCCATTAACTCAGTTTCAGTAATTTCTAAAATTAAGCTTTGTGGTTTAATCCGGTAGCGGGTAACTAAGCTCCAAACTTGCTCAAATAAATTGCCACTGAAAAATTGCCTTGCAGCAACATTAACATGCATGACGATATCAACATTCTTATGCTGCCATAAGTTAAGTTGCTTACAGGCCGCTTCCAATACCCATTCGCCAATGACAGTGATCATGCCGGTTTGTTCAGCGATATCAATAAATGCCCCCGGGTAAAGCACACCTTTTTTGGGGTGATGCCAGCGGATTAATGCTTCTGCGCCAATAAATTTATGATTTTTTAAATCCATCAGTGGCTGATAATACAGTTCAAATTGCCTGTTACGTACCGCGGTTTGTAAATCTCGCTCTATTTCGGCGTTATTTTTAAAGGTTGCTAATAAGTCATCATTAAAGACTTGGTAATTCAGTGATGGCTTCTTTTTCGCGTACTGCAGAGCAATATCAGCACAGGATAGTGGTGAAAACTGATCTGCAACCGCAGCTATATCAACAATGGCTAGCGCCGCTTTAGGGTCAACTTTTTCACGACCAATTACCGAGGTGACCAGTAATTGTTGATATAACTTATTAATATTGTTCTCGAGTAATTCAGCAGCATCAAATTGCGGTAAAATCATTGCAAATTCGTCACTGCCGACTCGCGCCACATCAATAGCATCATGGCTGTTAGCAAAATGTTTTAATCGTCGAGCGACTTCGGATAACAAGGCATCGCCTTGCTCATGACCATTGGTATCGTTAAACCGCTTAAAGCCCATTAAGTCGATAAGGATCAACGTGCCTTGTGAGAGCCTTTCTAATTGCTGAGTAAAATGAAGGCGATTACTCAGGCCGGTGAGGCTGCAATTCCAAGCAAGATGCTCAAGCTGCTCTTTGCTTTTACGCTGAGCAGTAACATCAAGGCATGACACTAAGGCGTAATCGTTTCCTTGCTCTGTGACAAAGCGGTTGGCTTGATACTGCACCCAGTAGTTCGAGCCATCAAGACGAGTTAGCTCACTTTCACCTTCTACCACATTGCCATTGATTAACGCTTGGGTCATTTCATCAGCAAGCTCTCGTTTGCCACGAAAAAAATCTAAGCTGACTAATTGATTATCTTGAACAATATCGCGACTTAGGCCAGTCATTTTTTCATGAGCTGGATTTATATATTCAATAATTTGGGTTTTAAGATTAATAAGCATCAATACATGCTTAGCTTGCTCTGTAGCACTATGAAATAGTGTTATTCGCTCATCTTTATCGTAGGCATAGCGGGTGGCAAGGGTTAAAGCCAATTGATCGGCAAATTGACAAGCAAATTGTATTTGATCGCTTGTTAGCTTTAGAGGATGTTCAAACTCAATGCACAATAGCCCTTCTATATGACCATTGATACGGATGGCAACATCTAAATTTGCGTGAACATTGGCTTGCTTATAATAAGCACTTAAGCCCTGCAGACGGGTGTCAGTTTGAGAACTGTCACTGACAATATGACGGTAACGGCGTATATCATCAAAGTAGGCATTTGCAACAAGATTATCGTTGCGGTGTTGGTAAATTAATTGTTTTAGGCTGTCATCAGCAGACAGACAAGCAATGATTTCTTGCTTTAGTGACTTGTTACGTAATGAAATAACTGAAACGCTACTAGCATTAAAAAACTTTAGTAGTAATTTACAGACTAACTCTGAGGTCTGTTTAAAGTCGCCTTGTTCTTTGGCGACAGAGTTTACAATTAACTCTAATAAATGTTGTTGCTCAGTTTGCTTCATTATTATTCCCAAAGGACAACTTAACAGTCGGGTAAACCTCTTTCTGTGGAGGTTTTTTCTACTTAAAATAACGGAACTTAGCCGTTAATAACACTCTAAAAATGTTAAGAAGTGTTGCTAAAAAGAGATATTTACAAAAATGTTATTATCAAAATCATGATGTTGAATTTTACTCAACTTCGGTAAATGAAGGTTACACTTCCTATTTTAAAACAGCAAGTTGTAACCTTCAACACCTCATAGAAACGACTAATTAAAGGCCGTTTTCTAATTGGAAAATCATTTTTTCTACCGTAACGTCAAACTCAAAAGTAACCACCACATCTTGCTCGGTTACTTGCTGCTGTACTTTGACATTGCTAAAACGTTCTTTGGCTTTGCTAACTAAGTCATCTGCAATT
Organism: Shewanella sp. 10N.286.51.B2; assembly: GCF_041469265.1. Lineage (NCBI taxonomy): Bacteria > Pseudomonadati > Pseudomonadota > Gammaproteobacteria > Alteromonadales > Shewanellaceae > Shewanella > Shewanella sp. 10N.286.51.B2. Next base: position 986 of record NZ_JBFRKH010000021.1, on the reverse strand, counting down.
TGCTGAAAGTTTTCACCATCAACTTGCAAGATAAGTTGTGTATCTTCTTCTTCGATAACAGCACCAATATCGACAAAGCTGCCACAATCATTACAGTTGTCACTGACTTGTACTTCTTGCTTAGTAATCGTTTTTATCACTTTTATCACCTATCAATACACATTAAAACGTCAGCATAGCCCAAAAACTGAAATAAAATTTTTATATGCCTCACAATATTACCAATCAGTAATACACCTAATTGGGGCTGTCTAACCAGCGGGCGCTTAACGCTTAGTAGCAACTAACTCAATTAACGGCTTAATCACTGCCACGGCATTTACTAAGCACCTGCATTAACTAGGCAACGGCATAAAGTTGTGATGCTAGGGTTTCGCTCATCTTTCTTTGTATGGTTAATTGCTCAAGAAATTCATTTTGCGCTAGAGCTGATGTATCTGGGACTAATTGTTGGTGCTTAAGTTTAGTCAGTAGATCACAATTCGCTAAGGTGATTTGCAAATCTTCATCATATTTTCCCCGCGTCACTACAGCTTCAGGTTTTAACGCCTGCTGTAAATGAAATTGGCTTAAACCGCTTTCATAAAAATCACCGGCATGATTAATCGCCTGTTGCTGAGATATATCGCACACTAATGCTTGGGGTTTAGGAATATGTAACTGTTTATATAATTTTTCATCAATGGATAAATTTTTATCGACTTGAAATTGCGACATATCGCAAGCGTCATTAGACAACATAGAAAGTAGTAGCGCGAATTCGCCTCTTCTATGGTGTTCAACTGCATCATTAAGGCGATTGCCTAATTGCAGTTCGTTGACTAATGGCGACTCAATTTGCATATAATTACATCAAATTTATCTAGGTTGATATTTTATCGACCACTTAAACAAATACTTGAGCATTATTTTCGATTTTTCCTTTACTTATATTTAATTCGTGACTACTATTGCCGCCGCAATTGAGGAGGGGTTCCCGAGTGGCC
>NZ_JBFRKH010000020.1:0-61791 GCF_041469265.1 Shewanella sp. 10N.286.51.B2 | reverse complement strand
GATTTAGCGCAAGGGCTTTTGGCATTTTTTATCTGCAACACAAACTGAATGCGCAAAAGCTAAACAATTCGTGGTTTTTATCACCTAAAACCACCCTATTTTGTTGTTGACTGCCAATTCTAGGCTGCTTGTTTACCTTCAATAGCTCAAGTATTGGAACTAAGTCTTCAATAAACTCGATAATAACTATTGGTTTTAAGGTTCAAATCGCCTATTTTATTTTTAATAAGGAAAGTTGGTATACACCATTTAGGAATATATATGCTTAGTTTACGTTTATTGTGTTTAATAGGCTGTTGTAGTTTGATACAAGTTGCCAATGCTACCGTGATTTATTCTTGGGTCGATGAGAAAGGGGTAAAGCATTATAGTCAACAGCCACCGAATGAAGTTAATTCTGAAAAACTCTATAGTGAAGACATTGAGCCTGCACAAGTGGGTTACTTACCTGTTATTGCTAATGCATCATCAAGTGCAAATAAACCATCGGATGCAGAAAAGAATGCCGAAACCATTAAGGCTAGAGATGCTGAACAAGCAGCGTCTATTTGTGAAAGCGCTAAACACAGCCTAAATGTATTAAATACTTATCAACGATTACACCGCAAAGATCCCACCACCGGTGAAGCCGTACAGGTAACCGAAGAAGAGAGACTTGCTCAAATTGAAACCAATGAAGAAAGAATAAAACTGTTTTGCCAGTAATATTGTATTAGCTACAATATTAAGCAATAGCATGACATTGTGATATTAAGGGGCCTATTGGCCCCTTTTGCTATAAGTTTTGTCGATTGGGCATGATTAATTGCCAACAGTGTACATTGATTTAAACTCGCCACCATTACAGGTTTGGGTACCTGAGCGCCAACCTTTTTCAAATGCATTTATCCCATTTAAGGTTTTATCTTTCATTCCGTCGAGTGATTCACTTGATGTGCTTTGCAATAGTGCACTTTGACAGCCACGGTTATAGCCATAATGATAAATACTGTCGTAATCAACATTACCAACCTTAATAACTGGGATTTCGCCATTGGTTTGGGGGGCAGAGCTACAGCCTGTTAGGGCTATTGCTATGAGTGCGCTACTTATTACAACTAATTTATTCATGCTATATCCTTTTGACTAAAATCACAGTGGTTGAGTTAAACAGTCTACTTTCAAGCTAGTTTATAAATTTGATACTCGCAAGATAGCTTGCCGACACTGGGTTTACGCATTCGTCAAAAGGGTTATTTATTTTGGATAGTTTCTATTGATCAGTCTCACCTCGCCAAAAACACAAAAGGGGCATAGTTAACTACTATGCCCCTTTAATTGCTTCACTCAATTGATTAGCCATGCACTAAGTTGATTAATGACGAAGTAGATTATTGGCTAAATGTTAGCAAACCATCTTTCACATCTACGTTGATTGCTTTACCTGGTAGTAAATCACCTTTTAGTAAGTGATTAGCTAATGGGTTTTCAACTTCCTGCTGCAAGGCACGCTTGAGTGGTCTTGCTCCATATATAGGATCAAATCCTGCTTCAGCAATTAATGCCAGTGCAGCTTTAGAGATCGTTAAGCTAAAGTCTTTTTCTGCTAAGCGCGCTTTTAAGATCTCTAACTGGATTTCTGCGATATAGGCAATATGTTCAGCTGATAGTGGATGGAACACCACAGTTTCATCGATACGGTTTAAAAACTCAGGCCTAAAGCTTTGGGTAACGACTTCCATTACCGATGCCTTCATCTGAGCATAGTTTTGGGTTTCAAAACCTTGCTGGATAATGTCAGAGCCTAAATTTGAGGTCATGATAATAACGGTATTTCTAAAGTCGACCGTTCGGCCTTGGCCGTCAGTTAATCTACCATCGTCCAATACTTGCAGTAAGATATTGAATACATCAGGATGGGCTTTTTCAACTTCATCGAGCAAGATGACAGAATAAGGCTTACGACGAACGGCTTCTGTTAAGTAACCGCCCTCTTCATAGCCGACATAACCAGGAGGCGCACCCACCAGCCGTGACACGGTATGCTTTTCCATAAACTCTGACATATCGATACGCACCATGGAGGATTCAGTATCAAATAGGAATGTCGCTAATGATTTACATAGTTCGGTTTTACCCACACCAGTTGGGCCTAAAAAGAGGAAAGAACCTATAGGGCGGTTTGGATCAGCTAGACCTGCGCGGCTTCTACGAATCGCATTTGATACCGCTTCTATCGCTTCATTTTGACCAATCACTCTTTGATGTAGTGCGTCTTCCATTTGCAATAACTTGTCACGCTCACCTTCGAGCATTTTACTCACTGGTATACCGGTGGCTTTTGACAACACTTCTGCAATTTCAATATCGGTGACTTTATTGCGTAATAAGGTCATGTCTTGCATTTCAGCCTGAGAAGCTAAATCTAATTGCTTTTCAAGTTCAGGAATACGGCCATATTGCAGTTCAGACATTCGCGTTAAATCGCCTGCCCTTCTCGCCACGTCCATATCCATGCGCGATTGTTCTAAATCGGCTTTAATATGTTGAGTGCCAGCCAATGCGGCTTTTTCAGTGCGCCAAATTTCGTTTAGCTCGTTGGCTTTAATTTCAACTTGAGCAAGCTCAGCCTGTAAATCACTCAGACGTTTGCGACTGGCTTCATCTTCTTCTTTCGCTAGTGCTTGTTCTTCTAGCTTAAGTTGAATTGCGCGACGCTCTAACCTATCTAATGACTCTGGCTTTGAGTCAATTTGCATACGGATACTTGAGGCTGCTTCATCAATCAAATCGATAGCTTTATCAGGTAACTTTCTGTCAGAGACATAGCGGTGTGACATAGTGGCTGCGGCTACAATAGCAGGATCGGTAATTTCCACATGGTGATGCAGCTCATAGCGTTCTTTTAAACCCCGTAATATCGCAATGGTATCTATCACACTTGGCTCATCAACCAGCACTTTTTGGAAACGACGCTCAAGTGCGGCATCTTTTTCAATATACTGACGATATTCATCAAGCGTGGTAGCGCCAACACAATGTAAATCGCCTCGAGCAAGAGCGGGTTTAAGCATATTACCTGCATCCATCGCCCCTTCGCCTTTACCTGCACCAACCATAGTGTGCAGCTCATCGATAAACAGGATGACTTGGCCTTCTTCTTGGGCTAACTCACTTAATACTGCTTTGAGGCGCTCTTCAAATTCACCGCGATATTTTGCGCCCGCAATTAACGAGCCCATATCAAGGGAAAGTACCCGTTTGTTTTTAATGCCTTCAGGTACTTCGCCATTGACAATCCGTTGAGCTAAGCCTTCAACGATGGCAGTTTTACCCACACCGGGCTCACCAATCAATACTGGATTGTTTTTACTACGGCGCTGCAGTACTTGGATGGTACGGCGAATTTCTTCGTCGCGGCCAATAACCGGATCTAATTTACCTTGCTCTGCTCGCTCAGTAAGATCGACGGTAAATTTCTTTAGCGCTTGGCGTTGATCTTCGGCATTGGGATCATCGACATTTTGTCCGCCACGGATTTGATCTATGGTCGACTCCAAGACTTCTTTGGTGGCACCCGCCGCTTTAAGGCTTTTAGCTAACGGGTCATTGCCTGCTAACGCCGCTAATACAAACAACTCTGACGAAATGTATTTGTCTTTTCGCTTTTGGGCTAATTTATCGCATAAGTTCAGCAAGCGGATCAGGGTTTGTGACAACTGAACATCACCACCGGTGCCTTGCACTTGCGATACTCGTTCCAGCTCTTGGCTAATTGACGAACGCAGCGCACTGACATTAATGCCCGCTTGGGTCAGTAATGGGTGAATTGAACCTGAATCTTGATTTAATAAAGCCATCATCAAATGAATAGGTTCAATAAACTGATGATCTCGTCCTAACGCCAGTGACTGTGCATCTGAAATGGCGATTTGAAACTTATTGGTCATACGATCGAGTCTCATACGGCCTCCTAAACAATTAATTTAAAAACGGGAATGTTTTTGATAAGTAAAATATGGGGGTGTTTATGGATTTTTCAATCTAATGAGGCGAATTTAAAAATAAACCGTTAGGTTAAATGATGTAGATCAAATCTAAAAAACAGATTAGGACTTAAGCCAGATAAGCGACGCCATGCGGCCAGTTTGTTGTTCGCGGCGATAAGAAAAGTAATCACTATCGCTAAAAGTGCAGCGATTAGCGCAATATATTTGGGGAATACCTAATAACGCCAGCCTCATTTGAGCTAAGCCCGCTAAATCTGCTAAATACTTTTCAGCTTGCGGTTTAAAGTAGTCAGTCGCTTGAGGATGCTTTTCGGTAAAATATTGAAGTACTTCTGCGCCAACTTCAAACGCACCAGGGCCAATTGCAGGACCTAAATAAGCGATGATTTCAGTCGTAGGAGAGGAAAATTTGCTAACTGCGGCTTCAATTATGCCATCACATAAGCCACGCCAGCCGGCATGGACTGCAGCAACTTCAGTGCCCGCATTATTACACAGTAATACAGGAAGGCAATCTGCGGTCATAATCGCCAGTGCAGTATTGGGGGAGTTGGTATAACTACCATCGCCAATGAGAGGAGATGCAATATCAGCTGTCGTCAGTCTAGAGCAATCAATGATGTCAGTGCCATGCACTTGCTCAAGCCAAACAAGTGGCGACTGGATTGAATGCGCTGTTTGTAATAAAGCCCGATTGGCCATGACATCTGCTACAACATCCCCCACATGCAAGCCTAAATTCAGGCTGTCATAAGGTGGTTTGCTGACACCGCCATGACGATTTGTCATGGCGATAGCAACATTATCAGGTAATGGCCAACTGGCTTTAAACACAATCAATCCTTATGCCATTGCTTACGCAAGACTAACGCCTATAGGTATTCTATTGGATTTAGTTCTGTGTCTTCGCGCAATGCTTTGGTTAGCATCTTCATATCCTCAGGGATAGGAGCATGCCAAGTCATAATTTCTTGGGTAAACGGATGTGCAAGCTCCAAACGCACCGCATGTAACGCCTGACGCTCAAAGCCTTTTAAAAGTTCAAAAAACGCTTTGCTTGCTTTTTTAGGCGGACGTGGACGACCACCATAAACAGGATCACCAACTAGCACGTGGCCAATATAAGCCATATGAACACGAATTTGGTGAGTACGACCTGTTTCAAGACGCAGTCTTAAACGAGTATGGGCTCTAAATTTTTCAGCAACGCGATAATGAGTGACTGAAGGACGGCCCCCCATAATCACTGCCATTTGAGTACGACGAGTTTCATGGCGTTCAATAGGTTCATCAACCGTGCCACCAGCTGTCATAGTACCAATCACAATTGCTTCGTATTCACGCACGATATCACGGGCTTGAAGCGCCGCAACAAGGTGAGTTTGTGCTTCAACCGTTTTAGCCACCACCATTAAACCTGTGGTGTCTTTATCTAAACGATGCACAATACCAGCACGTGGTACATGTTCGATTTCAGGACAATGATGTAATAACGCATTTAATAATGTGCCATCAGCATTACCTGCACCAGGATGCACAACCAAGCCCGCTTGCTTGTTTACCACTAAAATATGGTCATCTTCGTAGACGATATCTAGTGGGATTTTCTGCGCTTTATCTTTAACTTCTTCTTCAAGCGTTGCTTCTACAGCAATTAACTGCGACTCTAGTACCTTCTCACGAGGTATATCGACGACAGTATCATCAACTGAAACTGCACCAGATAAAATCCATTCTTTGATGCGTGTACGGGAATAATCAGGGAACAATTCAGCCAAAGCTTGGTCTAATCTTAGACCCGTTTGACTTGCTGTGATTTCGCTTTTTAGATTAATCTCTTGTGTCATAGGAACCGTACCCCTTTTTTGGGGTCCAAAGTGAATGAACTATCTGTTACAATCGGATTGTTTTCTATTTTACAGTGAAATGGAAAAATTCTTAACAATAACTTATAAAAGAATTGAATTTACATATGCATAATTTTGCCAAAGGCGCCGCCCTAGTATTGTTTTCATTGACTTTAACGGCTTGTAGCACCTCTAAAGGTTTTGAAGAAGAAGTTGTCAGTAACAAGTCGCCAGAAGCACTTTATGCTCAGGCACGAACCTCAATGGAACTTGGGAACTACTCAAAAGCCGTTAGAACCCTAGAAGCGTTAGACTCGCGTTACCCGTTCGGCCCCCACAAAACTCAAGTCCAATTGGACATGATTTTTGCCTATTATAAGATGGATGATGTCGCATCAGGTATTGCTAACATTGACCGCTTTTTACGCTTAAACCCAACCCATCCAGATATTGATTATGTCTATTATATGCGTGGTTTGACTAATATGCAGGCTGATAATTATCTTTTTCACGATATGATGAATATTGACCGCACCGATCGCGATCCTAAAAATGCCCAAGATGCTTTTAAAGATTTTGATCGTTTAATCAAAAGCTACCCAGATAGTAAGTATGCAGCAGATGCACAACATCGTATGCAATACCTAAAAAACCGTTTAGCAAAATACTCAATCAAAGTAGCTGAGTATTATATTAAAATGGGCGCTTGGAGCGCTGCAGCGGTAAGAGCACAAACTGTGATGGAGCAATTCCCAGGAACACCATCAACTGAACATGCCCTTGAAATCATGGCTCAGGCTTACGAAGAATTAGGTCAAGAGCAGCTAAAGCAAAACGTGGTAACCGTGATGGCGGCGAATTTCCCGAATAATGAGTTAGTCAGTAACTAATGTTTAGCCTTACTGCTTAACTACGCTAGAATGCCTTCAATTTGAAGGCATTTTTTATTTATACGCCATGTAGAATAAAACATCACAAAAGGTACAAAAGATATGCAGTTGACACATTTTCAGCTTAAATGCTAAAAAAACGGTTGACTCAAACGGCTTAAAACCTTAAATTGCATCCCGTCGCCCGAATAGCTCAGTCGGTAGAGCAGAGGATTGAAAATCCTCGTGTCCCTGGTTCGATTCCGGGTTCGGGCACCATATTTAGATTTGGTGGCTAACGCAACCAAATAACAAAAAAGCCTCGCAATGCGAGGCTTTTTTGTTTCTGTCATTTATCATTCATGTGGTAACCATTGCATCAATAAAGCGCCTTAACGACTTTGAGTCAGTACTCTGACTCATTTACTAGCTCCTTGTACTAGCCTCTTGAGCAAGCACACCTGAGTAATACCAGCTCATTAAAGCGCAACTTATTAGCGCCGCAGCTAACTAACACAAAGTCACCCTTGGCTTAAGTTAACCTCACAGACAATACCCATTAAGCTGGCTCAATGTAATCCACCAGCATTTGTACGGTTTGATTACCTCTAAACTCATTCACATCCAGTTTATAAGCCACACGAGCATGTTTTATGCTTGCATCAGGCCAAGTGGTTAAATCAACATTAAATGCAATCGCATCCATCATTACAGCGCCACACTGAGACTCTAACACCAGCTTTAGGTGCTTTTCACCGACAATGCGCTGTTGAATGACACTGAAATAACCATCAAATAATGGCTCTTCAAATGCTTGCCCCCATGGGCCTGCATCTCTTAACAAATAGGCAGTATCGAGGTTCATCAGCGCGACTGGCAATTCACCATCAGATAAAATCTCACCGGTAAGCTGCTCAGGTTTTAATATTTCACGCACCGCTTTGTCATAGGCTTGTTCAAACTCGCTAAAGGCATCAGCTTTTAGGGATAGTCCTGCTGCCATCGCATGTCCGCCAAACTTAAGGATCATCCCAGGGTGACGGCTATTAATTAGCTCCAATAAGTCACGCATGTGTAAGCCCTTAATCGAGCGAGCGGAACCTTTAATCTCACCGTTACCCGCATCGGCAAAAGCAATCACGGGGCGATGATATTTATCTTTAATGCGTGATGCTAAAATACCAATCACGCCCTGATGCCAATCTTCTTGAAAAATGGCTAATCCCCAAGGTAATTTAGTTTCATCCAAGCTGAGTTTTTGTAAGCTTTTTAGGGCTTCTTGCTGCATACCGGTTTCTAATTCGCGGCGCTCAGCATTCAGACCATCAAGCTCACCTGCCATGCGTCTGGCGAGCATCATATCTTCACAAAGTAGGGTTTCGACCCCTAAGGCCATTTCATCTAAGCGTCCTGCGGCATTAAGTCTTGGGCCTACTGCAAAACCAAAATCTGATGCGACAATGCGCTGCGGGTTTCGCTTAGCGACTTCAAGCAGAGCTGTGATCCCAACACGGCAGCGACCACTACGTACTCTTTGTAAGCCAGCTTGCACTAAAATGCGGTTATTACTATCAAGGGAAACCACATCAGCCACAGTCCCCAGTGCAACAATGTCCAATAAACTGCCTAAGTTCGGCTCGGCTAATTGATTAAGCTGATACCAATCGCGGGCGCGTAATTCACTGCGCAGTACAGACATCAAATAAAATGCCACGCCCACACCTGCAATAGATTTACTGGCAAACTCACAGCCAGCTTGATTTGGATTAACAATGGCATCGGCTATGGGCAATGATTTACCCGGTAGATGGTGATCTGTCACCACTACGGTCATCCCCAGCGCTTTAGCCGCTGCTACGCCTTCTATGGATGAAATACCATTATCTACGGTAATTAATACCTCAGCGCCTTTTGACTGCGCCACAGCTACAATTTCTGGGCTTAAGCCATAGCCATAATCAAATCGATTAGGAATAAGATAATCCACATGCTGAGCACCCATCATCCGTAATGCCAACAAACACACACTGGTTGAGGTAGCGCCATCTGCGTCAAAGTCGCCCACAATCAAAATGGACTTTTTCGCCATAATAGCATCGGCAATAATACGCGCAGCTTCAGCCAAGCCCATCATAGAATCTGGGCGTAATAGCTTTGAAAGACTCAGATCACAGCCCAAAAGGTCGACGCCTCGACGGGCATACAATTGCTTTAAAATAGCAGGAATACTAGCTGGTAAATGACTATCGTCTACTAGAGGTCGGCGAACAATTTTATGGGCCACAAAAACACCTTAAGAAAATATCGAATTATGAAGTGGGAATGAATCATTGAAACTGAATTTACCATAACAAAAAAGGCGAGCTTTGGGCTCACCTTTTGTTATAAATTAACGTCTTTTAACGCGCTTTAGCGGCTAAATCCGTTAACTCACTGTAGATTAAAGATTGGTTTTAATGGTATTTAATAATGCTTCAGGCGGTTGATAGCCTGGTACTAATACGCCATTTTCTAACACAATTGCTGGGGTACCGTTAATACCAAATGAGCCACCTAAGCGGTATTGACCTTCGATATTAGCATCACATTTTGCCGCTTTTACATTACGACCAGTTTTGGCATCGGTCATCGCTTGTAGTGGATCTTTAGCACACCACACAGCTTCCATTTCATCGGCATTCGCTGACGGAATACCCGCACGAGGATAAGCTAAATATCTTACGGTAATTCCTAAATCGTTATAGCCATCCATTTGCTGATGCAACTTACGACAATAGCCACAATCAACATCGGTAAAAATAGTCACCACATGTTTTTCATTTTTGGCTTTATAAACCAACATATCCTTTTCAAAAGGTTTTAGCATATCAATGCGAGGGCCTGCTAGTGCTGCCTCGGTTAAGTTTTTCATGCCCTTTTGTAAATCATACATATTACCGTGAAGTAACTTACTGCCATCTGGAGACACATATAGCAGACCACGGTCAGTAAGCGCTTGATAAAGACCATCAATTGGCGATGCCTCAATGCTCAAAACATTCACACCTAAGGTATCTGAAACTTGTTTTTTGAGTTCTGCTTCATTAGGGATATCAGAGGCAGAAGCGGCATGTAATAACGGGGCTACTGCAAGCGTTATCGCTAAAGAGAATGCTTTGGTTAACTTCATTTAAAATCCTATTTGGTCAATCTGTATTAGTCTACTCACTATATAGACCCGCTCATCAGCGCAAAAGTTACAGACAATATTTCATGAAAGCAACTACACAGCGCTCATTTTGTGTAAGCAATAATAAACATTCATTTTGCACTAACCTCTTGGATGGTGCTCACTATGCAACTGTTGCAGCCTCGCTTTAGCTACATGGGTGTAAATTTGCGTAGTCGATAAATCACTGTGGCCCAGTAGCAACTGCACTACCCGTAAGTCTGCGCCGTGATTTAATAAATGGGTCGCAAAAGCATGGCGCAAAGTGTGGGGCGACAAATGGCTGTGTATTCCTGCCCGTAACGCATATAGCTTAATTCGGTGCCAAAAGGTCTGCCTTGTCATCATTTGACCGCGCTTTGATGGAAACAGTACATCACTTTGCTTATTACCCAGTAGCTTAGCTCTTGCCGCAACAAGGTATTGATCTACTTCTGTCACCGCTAACTCACCTAAGGGAACTAAGCGCTCTTTACCGCCCTTACCGACAATTCTCACTAAGCCTTGGCGTAAGCTTATTTGCTCAAGGGTTAAGCTAACCAGTTCGGTTACCCGCAACCCAGTGGCATAAAGTAACTCCAACATGGCTTTATCTCGGCACTCTAGCGGATCATCAACATTGGGCTCATCCAGTAAGCTGTTTATTTGGGCTTCACTGAGTGCCTCGGGTAATTGCCTAACTAATTGAGGGGACTCAACCAGCGCGGTGGGATCAACAGCTATCTGCACATTAACCAACAAATAACCATACAAACGCCGCAAGCTACTCAATAACCGCGCAGTACTGCTTTTTGCAAAATTTTGTTCCACTCGAAAGGCTAAGTAATCGCGGATCAGCAATTGATCGACATTAATCAACTGGCGTTTTTTCGTTAGCACAAAACGTTCAAAATGGCGTAGATCAGTACGATAGGAAGCCAGTGTATTGTCACTAAGTCCTTTCGTAGACCAAAGGTCATCTAAAAATGCATCGATAATGGGATCGGCTTGATACTTATCTGTCACATGAATTCCTAAAAAAACGGCGTTATTTCAAGATGAAATAACGCCGTTAGTGTAACTAAAGTTAGCTTAGTTTGACAAAGGTTACCTAGCTTGCAGCTAAAGCTTGATCCTTGGCAGGAACAAATAAACAAGCAATAATCGCAAGCCCTACTGGTAATAACCATGCCATGCCTTCAGCATGAAGTGGCATAAAGCTTAGGAAACTTGTATCTACGCCAGCAACTTGAAGACCATCAAAAATACCAAAGAACAAAGCAACAGATAACACTAAACGATGTGAAAATTCAGGACGAGGGAAACGCTCAGTTAAGAAAGTAATCGCTACCAATGCAATTGCCACTGGGTAAATAGTCATTAACACAGGAATACTGATGTTAATTAACTGCGTTAAGCCCACATTGGCAACCGTGGCACAAACCAAACTGAAGAAAATCACAAACGCTTTGTATGAGATCTTAGGCAATAGCTCATTGAAAAACTCTGAACAGGCGGTAATTAACCCAACTGCAGTTGTTAAACAGGCAATGCTCACTACCGTTGCTAATAAGATAGTCCCCATAGTGCCAAACTCATGAGTCACATAGTTTGTTAGAATTTGGCCACCATTTTCAGCGCCCAAAGCAATATCACCAGCGGTAGCGCCTAAATAGAATAATGACACATAAACAAAAGCTAAACCCGATGCAGCAATGATAGCAGCGCGTACTAAATAGCGAGTTTGCGCTTTTGAATCAGTGATGCCTTTTTTACGCAAAATATCAATGATTAACATACCGAAAATCAATGATGCTAGCGTATCCATAGTGTTGTACCCCTCTAAAATACCTTTAGAAAGTGGACTATTAATGTAATCACCGCTTGCAGCTTGAATTGCAGCGCTAGGGGTAATGATCACAGATAATGCTAAACCGACTAATAGGAAAATAAGAATAGGGGTTAATACTTTACCAACGCTGTCTAATAATTTACCTGGGAATAACGACAACAACATCGCAATGGCAAAAAAGCCAATGGTATAAAACAATTGTGCTTTATTAAGTGACAGTGCACCAAGTTGGATGATTGCATCGGCATTATCTAAAAATGGACGAGCACCAATTTCAAAAGCCACCAAGCCTGTACGCGGAGCAGCAAAGGCTGGGCCGATAATAATATAGATAGAAATCGCTAAAGCAGTTGCCGCAAATGCCGGTAACATCGCCATGACCTTACCATTTGCTTTTGCAATCGCAATAAGTCCAGCAAGGGGTAAACCCACGGCAGTAATAAGAAAGCCTAACATTGCTAGTGTCATGTTCTCACCAGCTAACATACCTGCAAACGGTGGAAAAATTAGGTTACCAGCACCTAAGAAAAATGCGAACGTCATAAAGCCTAAGCCTATCGTATCGCCAATACTCATATTATTGTTTTGCACACATTGCCCCATCTTGTTGTTTTGTTTTTTTACAAACTTAAGGGAATAGTCACCAATTAGCTATCGCTAATCTAACCTCCCGACAAACCCGTAAACTTTAAATTACACTTAAGCTCACTAAAATCACTGCAATATTGCTGATAAATTCAGCGTATTTTCGTAATACCTATGCCGATTTGTGAAGCTGATTTCATTTTTCCCATTTAAACCGCAATAATGTGCTCAAACGGGTAGGAACTAATAGCAAATAGCACTTAGATACACAAGCGCAAAACCCGCATAAAGCAAAAACAACCATCATCTGAAAACAAGCTTAAAAACAGCCAAACATTAGCGCTACAATAACAACACAAGCACCGAAGCTGCCAGTATATTAGCAACAATAAATCAACCTACTATCCGTTTGGGAAAAATTGCAAAAACAGTTACCATAATCGGCCATTTCTCAATCTATAGTCCTATGCCTTTTAGTTTCAAACAATTTCATATTGATGATAGCCGCTGCGGTATGCCCGTCAGTACAGATGGGGTGATGTTAGGCGCTTGGGCTAATATCAAACAGAGCAACACCATTTTGGATATCGGTGCCGGCAGTGGACTATTAACCCTCATGGCTGCTCAGCGAGCTGAGCAATTGGCAAAAACAGCAGTAGGGTTATCAAGCAAAGCGATTAAAATTGTCGCTGTTGAGCTCGATGATTTAGCCGCTCAAGATTGTTTACACAATATCGCCAATTGCCCTTGGGCTGAGATGATTGAGTTTCACCATGGGGCAATACAAGACTTTAGTGCCCAGCACTTAGTTCAGTATAAAGCTAAGCTAAGCCCATTATTTGATAGCATCATTTGTAACCCGCCCTACTTTGATAATGGGCCGCAATCAAAGCAGCAGCAGCGAGCAACCGCGAGACATACCGATAGCTTAAGCTTTAGCGAGTTACTGAAACATATTGAGTTATTATTGGCGCCACATGGCGCGGCGAGCTTGATTCTTCCAATTGAAAGTGAAACGCGCTTTACCGGCGCATTAACACAAACCTCTTTGGCCATATCTAAGGGCGTCAGCGTTTCAACGGTTAGCAAAAAGCCACCAAGACGATTACTGCTTGAGCTTAAGCATCAAGCAAAGATTGAAAGCACCGAGCACTCAAGTTTGGTGATAAGCGATCCCAGCGGTCAATATAGTCAGCAAATGATCGCCCTTTGTCGTGAGTTCTATCTAAAACTTTAAGCTTTGTATAGATATCGCTCTCGCTGAGTTGCGCTTCTTAGGTTATAATGCTCGGCTATCAATCAGTGAGACCTACAGCGCATGCTATTTGAAGATTTTGACCTAGATCCAATGCTTTTAGATTCATTAAAGGCCATGGGACATTTGAGCCCGACCACAGTTCAACAACAAACATTGCCAATGGCGATGGAACAACGGGATATTTTAGCTAAAGCGCCAACAGGTACCGGTAAAACGGCCAGCTTTTTGCTGCCGGCATTACAACACTTGATTGATTTCCCAAGACGATTCAATGGTCAAGCCCGTGTGTTAGTCCTAACCCCAACACGTGAGCTTGCTAGCCAAATTCATCGTTACGCTTGCCACCTTGCCACCGATTTAGATCTCGATATTGGTATTATCACCGGTGGTGTGCCATACGGCCCCCAAGAAGAACAACTTGAAGACAATGTCGATTTATTGATTGCCACTCCCGGTCGCCTAGTTGAATATCTTGATAAAGGCCAGTTTGAAGCAACAGAAGTTGAAATCCTGATCATTGATGAAGCTGACCGTATGTTAGATATGGGATTCTCGTCAGTGGTAGAAACTATCGCCATTGAGGCCCAAGGCCGTAAGCAGAATATGTTATTTTCTGCCACCCTTGAAGGCAGCGGTGTATCGCGCTTCGCGCAAGTGCTATTGAATGACCCGGTCACGATTGACGTTGACTCACCTCGCAGTGAAAAAGCCAAAATTCACCAATGGGCTCACCTTGCCGATAATCAAGCCCATAAGTTTGCCTTGCTATGCAACATTCTTCAGCAAGAGTCAGTTAAGCGCACTATCGTATTCGTAAAAACCCGTGAGATTGTAGCAAGCCTTGAAGGCCAGCTGCTTAAAGCCGGAATTCCTTGCGCTTTCTTACGTGGTGATATGGAGCAGAAAAAGCGCTTCCAAGCCTTAAGTAAATTCAGTAAAGGCGAAGTCAATATCTTGCTGGCAACCGATGTTGCAGCCCGTGGTATTGATATTGAAGGTATCACCCACGTGATTAACTTTGATATGCCTCGCTCAGCCGACGCCTATGTTCACCGTATTGGACGTACTGCACGCGCAGGCGCGAAAGGCACGGCAATTTCATTAATTGAAGCCCATGATATGCGCATCGTTAATAAAATTGAGCGCTATATTGAGCAGCCACTAAAACGTCGTTACATCGACGGTTTACGACCAACGCACAAAGAAGCGAAAGTGCCTGGCAAGAAAAAAGACAAAGTGAAAATCGCTGCGAAGAAAAAATCTAAAAAAGCAAAAGCGAAAAAGAAAAAGTAAGCCTTTCTCTCGCGATTAAAAAACTGTTTAAGCCCTGAATCAATATAATGCTTCAGGGCTTTTTTTTATCTAAAAATCAGTTTTATAGTGTAAAACCCTAAATAAAGATGAAAAAATCTTATGAAACATTTAATTTACATCTATCGCTTTAGCTCGCTGACGAACTCTGCTAATTTAGCGGGTATAAGACTCTAAAAGTCATGAAAAAAATAGAGTTACTCTCTGATGTAATATTTTGTATGGATACAGTTACCAATGAAACGAATCTTAAGAATCCTATCGCCTTTATTTATCCTGATCATTTTCGCAGGCTTAGCTTTTGTGCTGCTAAGTACCAAAGAAGCTCCTGAGCAAAAACAAGAACAAGCTAAAATTGCTATTGTTGATGTCATTGACGTCGAGCTACAAACAGTCTCGTTAAATCTGCCTTCGTATGGTGTTGTCAGCCCTAAATACAAAACCCAGTTAGTCACCGAAGTACAAGGCCGTTTAGTTAGCCTAGATCCAAGTTTTGTCGCCGGCGGTATAGTCAAACAAGGTCAAGCTTTAGCACAAATTGAACCTTCAGATTATGAAGCTGATTTTATCCAAGCAGAAGCTAGCCTTGCCCAAGCCTATGCAGCGCTTAATGAAGAAGTCGCCCGTGGTGAAGTCGCTAAAATTGAATTTAAAGATTTTGATGATGGCCTACCGCCAGAGTTAGGCCTGCGTATACCGCAACTGAAAAAAGAACAAGCCAATGTCAAATACGCTAAAGCCGCACTTGCCCGTGCTCAGCGAAATTTAGAGCGCACAGTGATAAGAGCCCCATTTGATGGCCTCATTAAAGCGCGTAACGTCGATTTAGGCCAATATGTCTCTTTAGGGACAAATTTAGGTGAGCTATACGATATCAGCATTGCTGAAGTTCGCTTACCGTTAAGCAACAATGATTTAGCTTACTTAGAGTCGGTGGATAACCCTGATACCTCAGTCACTTTAAGCGCTTCTTTGGCGGGTAATTCATTTACTTGGCAAGGTAATATTGTCCGCAGTGAAAACGTCATTGATGAGCAAAACCGTATGGTTTACTTAGTCGCAGAAGTTAAAGATCCTTACCTAAGACAACAGCGCGGCGAAAATGAACTCCCACTTAAATATGGCAGCTTTGTGACTGCCGTTATCACCGGTCGCACTGTCGATGGCATAGTGAAGCTACCCCGCTATGTGGTAAGAGACAATCAAGTTGCCATTGTTAAAGACGACAATACCATTGAAATACGCCCAGTTAATATCGTGCGCACCGATATTGAACATGTCTATATTAAGGGTAGCCTGAAAAGTGGTGAGCGCGTATCGATCACCGATATCAATAATATGACCTCAGGCCAGAAAGTGAAATTGTTAGGTGAAGAAGCTGACGCGCCAGATGAGGAACTAGAAGCGCCAGCAGAAAACAGTGATGAAATAACCATAGCAGGTGATCTGTAATGGATAACACTAATTCAAACTCAGCCTCCGATAACGATATCGATTACAACAAAGGCATTATTGCTTGGTTTGCTCGCAATAGTGTTGCCGCTAACTTACTTATGGCAGCCCTGCTCATTGGTGGTTTATTCAGCGCCAAATTAATTAATAAGGAAGTTTTCCCTAGCTTTGAACTTAATTTGCTGACGATCTCAGTAGCCTACCCTGGCGCTGCACCTCAAGAGATTGAGGAAGGGATTAATATTAAAATCGAAGAGGCCATTCAAGATATTAATGGTATTACCAAGGTCACCTCAGTTGCCAGTGATAGCGTAGGAACAGTCACCATTGAGGTTGAAGACGGTTATGATGTTCAGCAAGTTTTAGATGAGGCTAAGCTGCGTATCGATGCGATTTCAACCTTTCCTGACAACATAGAAAAGCCGAATATTTTCCAAATAAAACCTGAAAACAATGTCATCTGGGTCTCTGTCTATGGCGACTTAAGTCTCCATGAGATGAAAGAAATGGCTAAAAGCATCCGTGATGATATTACCGATTTACCTGCTGTCACACGTGCCCAAGTTAATGGCGTGCTAGATTATGAAATAGGCATTGAGTTATCAGAAGATAAGCTGCGTGAATATGAAATAACCTTCACTCAAGTCGCACAAGCGGTACAAAACTCTTCGATAGATTTACCCGGTGGCTCAATTAGAGCCCAAGATGGTGATATCTTGCTGCGCACTAAAGGCCAGGCCTATACTGGAGCCGACTTTGCCAACATTGTGGTTTCCACCCGCCCAGATGGCAGCCGTATCATGCTACCCGATGTTGCCACCATTAAAGATGGTTTCGAAGAGCGCATTGAATACACCCGCTTTAATGGTAAACCTGCCGCGATTATTGAAATCACCAGCATTGACGATCAAAACGCGCTGACGATTTCAGAGCAAGTTAAAAGCTATATCGCCGATAAGAAAACCACCCTACCCGCCAATGTCGAGCTAGATACCTGGGGAGATTTAACCCATTACCTTGAAGGCCGCTTAAACATGATGTTATCAAACATGTTTTATGGTGCATTATTGGTGTTTATGATCTTAGCCTTGTTTCTCGACTTGAAACTGGCATTTTGGGTTATGGTCGGCTTACCCGTGTGTTTTCTTGGCACTTTATTATTGATGCCATTAGAGCCCTTTAACATGTCAATCAACATGTTAACCCTATTCGCCTTTATTCTGGTGTTGGGGATCGTGGTGGATGACGCCATTGTCATCGGCGAAAGTGCCTACACAGAAGTAGAAAACAACGGTCACTCCTTAGAGAATGTCATTAAAGGGGTGCAAAAGGTCGCCATGCCCGCAACCTTCGGCGTACTCACCACAATTGCCGCCTTTATACCGATGATCATGGTGTCAGGACCTATGGGGATAATTTGGAAGTCCATCGGTATGGTGGTGATCCTAGCGTTAGCGTTTTCACTTATCGAATCAAAATTGATTTTACCGGCGCATTTAGCTCATATGAAAGTGAAGAAAAAGCGCCCGCCAACTAACATATTCTCAAAATTTAAACTGTGGATTAATGAGAAGCTGCAATACTTTATTCACAACAATTATCGCAACTTTTTAGGTACTTGTATTAAAAATCGCTACAACGTTGTGGCGGTGTTTGTCGGGGTACTGATTTTATCTATCGCACTGGTTGCCAGTGGCAAAGTTCGTTGGGTATTTTTCCCTGATATTCCGTCGGACTTTATTCAAGTCAACCTTGAGATGGAAGAAGGCAGCTCCGAGCTCAATACCTTATATGTGGTACAGCAAGTTGAAGAAGCGCTGTACGCCATGAATGAAAAGTTTGTCGAAGAGACTGGCTCTGACGTGTTAAAGCACAGCTTTATCGCGATAAATTCCAGTAGCTCTGGGTTTATATTTGCTGAGCTGTCAAAAGGTGAAGATCGTGAAATTGACGGTGTCACAATAGCTGAAGAGTGGCGTAAACAGCTACCTGAATTATTATCAGTGAAAAAGCTTAATATTTCTGCCAGTACCAATGATGCCGGCGGCGATATTTCGTTTAGATTAACCTCAAGTAACTTAGAGCAACTAGCCCAAGCCTCAAAAGAGTTAAAAGCCAAACTTGCCACCTATGAAGGTGTGTTCGATATCTCGGATAACTTTTCATCTGGTAGCCAAGAGATCAGACTCAACATTCGCCCAGAAGCCGAAGCACTAGGGTTAACCCTGTCAGATCTAGCCCGTCAGGTGCGTTATGGCTTTTATGGTTATGAAGCCCAGCGAATTCTTCGTAACAAAGAAGAGATCAAAGTGATGGTGCGCTACCCATTAGAGCAGCGCCGCACCATTGGTCACCTTGAAAACATGTTAATTCGCACCCCACAAGGTGTTGCTGTGCCTTTTTCAACGGTGGCAGATATTGAGCTAGGTGAATCCTTTGCATCAATTACTCGTGTTGATGGTCGCCGAGCGATTACCATTAGCGCTAATGTGAACAAAAACACCGTTGAGCCATCAAAAGTGGTTGGTGAAATCCAAGAAGAATTTATACCGCAATTGACTGAGCGCTACAAAGAGGTCAACGCCGCATTAGATGGTGGCAGTCAAGATGAACAAGATGCCATGCTGGGCCTTTTGCAAGGGTTCTTTTTTGCCATGTTTACCATATATGCTTTGATGGCGATTCCATTAAAGTCATATAGCCAGCCATTAATCATTATGTCGGTGATCCCATTTGGCATGATTGGCGCTTTGGTGGGTCACTTCATTCTTGGGATATCCATGAGTGTATTAAGCCTTTGTGGCATTGTTGCCTTGGCTGGGGTTGTGGTCAATGACTCACTGATTTTGGTGGACTTTGTTAACCGCGCCCGCCGCAAAGGCTTCTCGTTAATGGAGTCAGCCATCGACTCGGGCTGTTATCGCTTCAGAGCAATAATCTTAACCTCAATGACGACCTTTGTTGGCTTAGTACCTATTTTGTTAGAAAAAAGCCTGCAAGCTAAAATCGTCATTCCGATGGCAACATCATTAGCCTTTGGTATTTTGTTTTCCACTGTAGTAACGCTGATTTTAGTGCCTGTGCTGTACATCATTTTAGATGATGTGAAGCAGTTAACGCGGCGGATATTTAACTGGTGGTGGCAGCCGAAAAAAGAAGACGATGAAGCTTATTATTAGCGCCTAGTCCAAGTACATTAACAAGGGAGCTTAGCTCCCTTTTTTATGCCTAAAGCTCATGAAATTGGCGCTTTAGCCAATAATGCGAACTCACAAACAGATATCAATATTGGCTTGAGTTAATATCATTTAATCACACTGCAATAATGATATTCAGATGAAGCCTGAAACCACAATGTCAAAAACGAATACCACAGCAACGGCGACAAATGATACCGCAGCCAACACCTTAGTCTATGATATTCGCGGCAGTCGCTACCTTAATATTACTGGTCGCTGCACCTTAAGATGCCAGTTTTGCCCCAAACATAATGACTCAAAACAAGTTCATCAATATGAATTATCTCTTGATAGGCAAGTGAAGCCTGACGATATTATTCCTTTATTAGGCAATGCTGCTGACTTTGATGAGTATGTTTTTTGCGGTTATGGCGAGCCAACCTTAAACCTTGAGACCTTATTAGTGGTCGCTACGCAGCTTAAAAAATCAGGTGCGAAAGTGCGTTTAAATACCGATGGCTTAGCTAACCTTTTCCATCGGCGCAATATATTACCTGAGTTAGCATCTTGTATTGATAGCTTGTCAATATCGCTCAATGCCGATACTGAAGCCCTGTATATTCAGCATTGTCAGCCCAAATTGAAACACGCATTTGCTGCTGTACTCAGCTTTATCGAAATGGCGCCCACTTTTATAAGTGATGTACATGTGTCGGCAATCAATGGCCTTGAAGGGGTTGATATTGCCCGTTGTAAAATATTAGTTGAGCAACGAGGCGCAACCTTTAAATGTCGTCAACTGGATATTGTTGGCTAACTAAACCAAGAGGCTTCTGGATTAAGCTTTATTATTGGCTCCACTTGCCCTTATGGTAACTTTTACCTTTGAACAAAAAATTACTGAAAAACTCAGTCTCTAAGGTCAACCTTATGGGGCATTCGTGCTAACATTCACTTACCGGGACTGTTAAAAATAAGTAAGTGAATGTTTAAGAGATATACTAATAAAAACGTCTCAAAGTCTGTTTTAATCTCCACCCAAGATATTCAATGGGCGCGACAACATGTATTAGCGCTGTCTAGTCAATTATTGGTTATGCTGTTAAGTATTGTCATTTTGACTGTGCTACTGCTTAAGTTAGGCGAAAGGCGCCTACAAGAAGATTGGGCAGATAAGCGTTATAGTGAAATACAAACAGTAGGCACCCTCGCATCGGATAAAATTAACTTCCTTCAATTTCGCACCCAAGCTTTCGCGAAAGCAGAGCTTGTGAAACAATATTTAGCCAATCCATCTGAGGCGCAACGTCATAAGCTAGAAGAAAACTGGGACATATTGCTTAACAATATTCCTGAGTTATTAGGTTTAACCCTGTTTGATCCCCAAGGTAATCCACGCATAAGCTCAACAGATGCTTTTAGTAACGTCACTATCCCTGAATTTATTCTAGAAGCTTCCAATACAATGGGAGGCAATGACACTTACTACTCCAATATTCAATTTGTGCCAATAAATGGCAAGTTAACCCCTTATGTTTACCAGTTGGCATGGATTGAAAATAACGACCAAAGTATTCGCGGTTACTTAGTGACCTACAACTCGGTTTCTGAAATACTCGAATCCATTAAACCGGCATTTTTTAACCATAACTCGCCATTACTGCTTATTGGCTCTAAAGGCGTGCTCTATGCGGGCGGTAATCAGCAGTTTCCCATGAAAAGACTACCTAATACATTGGGCAGCAGTATTATTCAGTCATACCCAGAATTATGGCAACACATGGCCAACACCCATTTTGGTCAATTTCATACTGACAGTGGCACTTTTGTGTTTTTAAAGGTTGAAGTAGCACCTCAAGATGCAGAGGTAAGAGAATACTATCTACTGTCTTATATTCGCCATGAGGATATCGCTGCAAAGTTTGATCACTGGCGCTATATGTTAATTTGCTTCTCTTTGATCATTACCGCGTTAGCCTCCAGTTTATTGGTGTTAAAGCATCGCTTCTATTTAGAAAGCACCGCCAATAGCAATAGTATTAATTTAGCCAGCGTATTATTTAACAGTAATCAAAATTGCTTAATAGTGAATACTAGCGGTCGCATCATCAAAGCCAATTTACAAGCAGCTAATACCCTATCAACCAGTATTGAATCACTGTTTGAGCGCAGTTTACAGCGCGTATTGTCATTAGAAGATGAGCAATATAAACAGCTCACTGAAGCCATGCGTGACAATGTCACTTGGAAGCAGGTGGTCAATTTAAATAATGACAACTGCACTATTTCACTATGTTGTCAGCCCAGCTATAAAAATAAACACAGTGAGCAATACTGGCTGGTGACCTTTGAAAACATCACCGAACTTACCCAAGCAAAGCATCAAGCATACCGTTACCAGTTATTATCTGAGAGCGCTGTAGCCACGGCATTAACGGATTCCAGCGGTCAATTACTCAAATATAACCTTAAATTTAAAAACTTAATGGCCCTCGCTGCTGACAGCAATGTCAATATCTTAAGCCTGTTAGGTAAAGACATCACCAAACAATGGGCCGATATCAATAGCCGCATCAGCTTGCAAGGGAAATGGAAGGGCCAAGTAATCGCCAGCAGTGAAACCCCTTTTGCAACTAGCTTAAAAGCCAATATTCGCTCGGAGCATTCTGTCGACGGTGAACACGAGTATTTTATCTGTACTTTTGAAAATCTATTGCCGCAAACAGCGCTAAAACAATTACCTAATCAACAAACGCCACTGAGTTCAATGGTATTGCAGCTTTCAGAATTAGAACTACATTTTAATACCCTAACAGAGTCTAGCCGTGAACAAACCTGCTTATTGATCATGGACATTAACCCTGAGGGGCTCATAAGTCACATCAGTGATATAGACCATTTAGAGCAACGCCAAAAAGACATTGAAATGCAGTTACTCATCGATTTACCCACAGGCTTTCAAATCGCCCATTGGCGTCTAGGCTCTTTGGTGATATTGCTGCCACTAAGTGATTCCGTTCAAGCACACAAATACGCCATGAGCATTATGGATAGATTGGAGCAAAATGAATTAAATGAAGGGATTAATATCGGTATTTCTGGGTATCTAGAGCAGCAGTCTTTTGAACATTATCTCAGTAATGCAGAGGTAGCATTAAGGCGTGCAAAGCAAACCGGTAACCAAAATATTTGCCAAGCCTTTACCCGTAAGGCTCGCTAATCATAGCCAGCCTTATATCATCACTACAGCTAAAGTCTAATTGGCGAATAAGCAACTTATTCGCCAATTTCTAACAGCCCACCTGGCAGTTTGCTTTGAGTAATTTCAATGATACTAGAGCGGCTCATAATAACTTTGTAACGGGCATATTCAAGTGGGCCTTTGCCATCTTTTAGCACTGCAACAAGGTTGACTTGATAGCGCCTTTCTACTGATTCGTTACTGACTTTGCCATCTTGTTCACTATAGATTTTTGCCTTACCACGCTCTAAGTGACGGGCAAATGGCACCAAGCTAAAGTTTACTTGCTCTTGGATTTTGGAGTAGCCGGCTTCAAATTCTTTGTTGGTCACCTTTGAAGCAATACGGTAATGCAGCACCACGGCATCGACTTTATTTTGCCTATGCCGCTGTTTCATTATCTCAGCGACTGCAGCGGGAATATCCTGGGTGCGGATAAAATCCAGCCATACGAACTGCTTAGCAATCACGGCTTGGGTGGTGGTATCCCTTAAAATCTGACTCCAGCGTGGACGTCCTCGCTGAATATAACGCCACATCGCAACCCGTACATCTTCTTTAAAAATTTCACGAAAACCGTATATCACCGCTAAGGTAACCACCAAACTCATGGTTAAGCCGCTAAACACCCCTTGGGCCTTAATGATCAGTGCTGATACCACCATCATCACTAACCCCGTAGCTAATCCCGTCACGAACTTTTTCAAGCCTATGCCTAAAGGTTTTAGCTCCTCCTTTAATACCACACCTTGTTGTATTAAGCGCCTTAATAACAGCATCTTATTTGAAATACGATTAGCATCTTGCTTGGTGCCGGATGAGTTATACTTTCTTTCCTCTTCACGGTAATGATGCTCAGCGCGGCATAACGCCACCAGTTGATCTTTAACATCACTATATTCAGCACTACGCGGCCGATAAGCTAAGGTTTTTAACAGTTGTTGTTCACAAAACCAGGACAGGTAATTGTCAGCATTATTGAAGTAGGATTTGAGCTTTTCATCGCTGGGCTCGTTACGGCGAAACTTTTTAAGTAACTGCGTGACCGACTCACCTAATTCAGTTAATGCGGGATAAAAGTCGTCAGGGTCAGTGATAAGACGCAATTCTTTTGCATCAGTCTCAATGGCTACGGCAAATTGATAGGCAAATAAGTTGAGGTATAAACGGAACTCTTCTTTAGTGCGTTTATTAATACTGGCAAAACGGTTTTGTACTAATGGTAGGTGTAACCCTTGAGAGTAATAAGACCGCCGCCCAAGCATTGCGCTGTGGTAATACTCTTCTTCGTCTAGGGTTTTTTCGCCAACCCCCATTTCTGTGGGTAAGTAAAAATATAAATCAAAGCTGCGCTGCTGCCCAGCCTCCATTTGATGGCTGAATTTAATCGATAATGATTCTTCTTTCTTTACTTTGACTTTAGCCACTATGGAAGTATTTTATCTCAGAGTTTGCCTTGCCTTAACTATAACGAATTTCAGCAGATAAAGGAGGCGTAAATAACTAAAACTATACCATTATTCATGTAAACGGCATGCCCAAAGCATATTGTAGGGCTTAAATTTCATTAAGATATATTTATTATCAATATCCATTTCTAAGACTTGAACAGCTATATGCAGCAGTGTTTGAGTTTGCAACTGAGCCGCTGTGGTTTTAAGCTCTTTGGCGAGGTACTTTCTCAAATAGGAATTATTTTGGTTAAACTGAGCATCGGTTAACACTAAATCTAATTTATAGGTCATGTCACCAACCTCTAGTTCAGTCAAATCGCCATCGAATGTTGCATATTCATGGTTTTTTGAACCTTTGGCATTGTAATAATTCAACTGAATTTGCTTATTTTTAACTGTTAATGCTAAAAATAGTGGTCCATGATCAAGCTCGATTGTATGCTCTTTGTCAGCGCTAAATTCATATAAATCACTCTGGCAATCAAAGGCCCATATATCTCTTGTATCAGCAAACTGCTCTAACATTAACACCGAAATACAAGAGACTACGATGAAACAGACAGTAAAAACAACACGACCAATTCTAGTTAACAAAAAATCTGTTACTGCTTTAACCACAAATATTTACCTTTTTTAGCCACGCAGGCGTTACAAAGCTATGCTGAGCTTGATCCCTCAAAACCTTGATATTATAAAAACGCCAGCGATCGGGTAGGCGTTTTTTCATTACGATGCTGACGGCTTTATTATCTTCAGCCAAAGTGGCGGAAATAGCATCCCAAGGCATGATGGGGCAATTTCTTAACTGATTAGAGATACGGTCTGCAATACTGCTTAAATCTAAATCGATTTCACTGGCTTTAGAGGCATATAAATACAGGTTAGAAACATTGCCTTGTTGAGTTAAAAACTCTCGGCTAGCATCCGGCTTCACCGATTCTTGATTATTAAGGTGTGAATGAACAAAAAATAGTGCGATTAACGTTAGCAAAATAATCACAATATACTGACCATAAGAAATCACCTTATTAGGTGAATCAAATAGGCTATTCTTACCAGAAACGACTTTAGTATAAAGAATGACACCCTGATTGGGGATTAACTCTATTAGCCTGCTATGAGAAGCGCCTAAATAATCCTGAAACAACACAATTATTTGTTGTAAATCTTCTTCTGAAATTTGCTGCTGATGCTGGCCATCAGTGGGGAAAGAGAGGCTTTCGATAGGCACAACTTGTCCGCGATGTTTTGCTAATAAGCTCAACACCCAGAATTCGTTATTATTGAGCTGCCATGTGGTAGCTTTGGATTGGTTGCTAAGCACTTTTTGCTTATCATCAAACCAACAACACCCAATTTGCATGCCTAGTCCATCTCATATTGCTCTATATATCATTAGATTATAGCGGAGCAGTAAATAGTTATTTGTGATCCACACAACTGATAGTCAGACAAGATTAAAATTCGTGAACTACGCCGCGAAATTTCGACATAAATCAACTCCAACGGCCCGCAAAAGCATACAACTGTTAACCAAGTTGCATCAAAGTCACACCGAAACCAACACAGATCAACATCAACCGATACTTAGTAACACCACCCACCACCCCTAGCGAACATAAAAATCATTTTCAATAGTTGGCGAGCTTTTTTTTGCGCTAATTTTGTATCAATAAAGCTGTATTATTAAGCAAAAAAAAACCGAGCATAGCTCGGTTTCTGATATGACGATTTTTTTAAGGGCGCTTGCCCCAAAAACTAATTAGAATGCATACAACAAAGTCATATTGGTTTCAGTATCAGTACTCTTTTTATCTTCAAGTGGTGCATCGTTATAACGCACAATAACAGCAAACTTCATTGCCAATGCACCAATGATATTAGCCGTTAGCGCAGTTTCAGAGCGGCCTTCTAAGTTGTCACCGTAATCGGCAACAAACAGTTGGCTAAAAGTTGAGCTATCGGTAATTTTATAGGTAAAGTTCATCATACCATGAGCAACAACACTGTCCTCAGTGTCATAACCTAATGCCAATGATTGCTCATCATCTAATTGCTTATAGATATAACCTGGACCGATTTCTGCACTCAAAAAAGCTCTTTCATTATCAATAAACTTGTAACCGTAACCCGCTGAAGCAATCATTTTGTAATCAAAACCAGTAAAAGGATCGGCTTCATAGTTTGCGGTGATATACATATAGCTTTTTTCGTCGAACTGATAGTTGCCTTGAACACCGGCATAGTAACGTTTAGCAGTATTTTCACCAGAATCTTCTTTATACAAACCTTCTAGCAGGTATGCATTCTCCCAATTGCCTAATTCTTGTTTCAAACCTAAACGCGCTTTAACTGAAGAAGTATCGGTATTACCCGTTGTTAGTGTTGCGCCTAATTCAGCCTCACCAGCGAAGGTTTTATCACCTTCAACAAAGTCTGCACCAGCATGGGCAGCAAACGGCATAGCTAAAGTTACAGCTGCAGCAAGTAGCAATTTTTTCATGTCATCAAGTCCTTTAATTACAATAGTTTCAAACTCACCCCAAAAATCGAACCGAATTCTAACACTTTGATAGCGAAAATGAAAAAACTACTCACCTATTAAAGCGATTAATACAAAACCCTAAAAACCATTTTCTATAATCTCTTGTGCTGCATCAGCTTAGCGCTGCCAAATTATCACTAAGCCATCACTAGGCACTTTTGCTGCCAACGCCCACTGCGCCAGCGCCATAACATCAATAAGCCCCTAACCCACTCGTCCACAGCCAAAGCGCACCAAATGCCTACTAAGCCTAAATCTAAATGTACTCCTAAAAAGTATGCCCCAGGCAAAGCAATACACCACATAGATAAAAGGCCGATAAAAATTGGGAAACGAGCGTCGCCACTGGCTCTTAAGGCATTAATGACGACCAGATTAAATGTCCGACCAGGTTCCATTAATAGAGTTAGAATAAATAGCTGACCAACCATAGTAAGGATATCTTGGTCCTTGGTAAAAAAGGCCACTAAATGCTCGCCAAAAGCAGCAGCTAATGCCGCCACTATAGTGGTGACGATTAGCCCTATCTTGAGTGCTTTATACATTTGTGCTTCAGCAGCTTGATATTGTTTGGCGCCTATCATATGACCAATAATAATCTCATTACCAATGCCAATAGATAAGCCGAATAACAAGATAAACATACAAATTTGGAAGTACAAAGCTTGTGCGGCGAGGGCTTTATCGCCCATTAATCCCACAAAGGCGGTCACCACCATAAATTGCAGCATCCAAGAAATATTTTCTCCCGCTGCAGGCAGTCCGATATGAAAAACTTTATTAAGAAGCTGCTTTTTAGGTTTGATAATTTCAAGCAGTTTAAGTTGGATTTTGGTGTACTTAACAAATAAGTAAGCCATTAATGTCATGCCAACTAAGCGCCCTACAACCGTGCTAATAGCCACACCTGCAACGCCCATTTGCGGCAAACCAAACCAGCCGTAAAGTAACAGCAAGTTGCCGCAAAAGGTAATCACATTCATCAGTAAAGTGACCCACATGGCTTGTTGGGTAAAGCCATGGGCTCGCATCCCTGCAGCAAGACACATTGCCATCGCCTCAGGTATTAAACAAATACCGACAATTTGCAGGTAAAGTTTACCATCTGGGATCAGCTCAGCAGGTAAATTCATTAGATGTAGAATTAATCCTGCACCACTAAATACCCCTAATGCCGCAACCACACCCACTAATAAATTAAACCCTATCGACGAGTAAACAACGTCGCTAGCCGTTGCCTTATTATTGGCACCGAGATATTGAGTGATCACCACACTGGCGCCAATACTGACGAAGCTAAAAAGCGTAATCGATAGCTCAAATACCATGTTGCCCACTGACAGTGCGGCAACCCCTTGATAAGAAACTCGGCTAATCATTAATGTATTTAAAGCTGCGGTCAAAAAGTGCAACGCAAAGTCAAAAAATAATGGCCAAGTGAGGGAGAAAAGCGATAACTGGGCATTGGGTTTAGCGTGCATACGTCATATTCAATATAGGTTAAAGGTTAGTCAGTTCCTTCTAAAGCTTAACAATAATTTATGAGATTTCGCCCAGCTTATTATCAATATGAAATTAAGTCCGTTTTTAAGGGCGGCGATATTGCGCTATTTACCTAAGGGATATAAGTGGTTTTAGAAAAAAAGCCATAAAAAAACCCAACGCGAAAGGTTGGGTTTTTAGTACTATTATTAATCAATTAGTTACACAAAAAGCAGCAGTAAAAAACCATTGAACATCTTGTATGCACTATTGAGTAAGTTAGTTAATTTGCGGATCTAACTCACCAGATTGATACGCTTTGTACATTGCTTGTAGTGACTTAGGCTTAATTTTAGAACCCATGCCAGCACAGCCAAACGCTTCATAACGTGTGGTACAAATGTCAGCCATTGCTTCCATTGACGCTTTTAAGAATTTACGTGGATCAAATTCAGCTGGGTTTTCAGCTAAGAATTTACGTACTGCACCTGTTGATGCTAAACGTAAATCGGTATCGATATTCACTTTACGAACACCATGCTTAATCCCTTCAACGATTTCCTCTAAAGGCACGCCGTAAGTTTCTGGGATTTCACCGCCGTACTGGTTAATGATCTGCAGCCACTCTTGTGGTACTGAAGACGAACCATGCATGACTAAGTGCGTGTTAGGAATACGGGCGTGGATCTCTTTAATACGGTCAATACGCAGCACATCACCCGTTGGACGTTGGCTGAACTTATAAGCACCATGGCTAGTACCAATCGCAATAGCTAAAGCATCTACATGAGTGTCAGATACAAAACGCGCCGCTTCTTCAGGGGTTGTTAGCATTTGCTCCATCGTTAAGATACCAGCAGCACCGATACCATCTTCTTCGCCTGCTTCGCCAGTTTCTAAACTGCCTAAGCAACCGATTTCACCTTCAACAGATACACCACAAGCATGTGCGAAAGCAACAGTGCGACGAGTTACATCAACGTTGTAATCGTATGATGCAGGTGTTTTACCATCTGCCATCAAAGAGCCGTCCATCATCACTGATGACATACCTAACTGGATTGAACGCTGACAAATATCAGGATCAGTACCATGGTCTTGGTGAATACATACTGGAATATCTGGATACTGCTCAAGTGCGGCAGCCATCAAATACTTAAGGAACTGTGGACGAGCATATTTACGCGCACCCGCTGATGCTTGCACGATAACAGGGCTGTCAGTCGCTTCAGCTGCTTGCATAATTGCACGCATTTGTTCTAAGTTATTTACGTTAAATGCTGGAACACCGTAACCGTGTTCTGCAGCATGATCTAGCATTTGTCGTAGAGATATTAAGGCCATTTTTTACTCCAAAAATAGGGTGATTACTCACCTAGGTCGCTATCGCTTGGATTGATTTTTATACCCTTACATCTTGCTAATATCCGATGTAAAAGTGCTTGTTAACTTATGTCAGCAAGCACTCAAACAGTAAACTAGCAAGTATAAGAGCGGTTTTTTTCTAATTATTATCGGTTTCGTACTACAATTTTTACTCGTTATTCGCGATAAACCACGACTCATCTTGACTCAGTTGTGCCGAGATAACTCTGATAATCGCGATTAAATTCGCCGCTTAAGCTATTAGTGCTTATTATTTGCCGCGTTGTTCGAGCATAGCAACGGCTGGTAACTCTTTACCTTCAAGGAATTCCAAGAACGCGCCGCCACCTGTTGAGATATAAGAGACTTTGTCTGCTATATCGTATTTATCCACTGCCGCTAAAGTATCACCACCACCCGCAATTGAAAATGCACTTGAATCGGCAATCGCTTGAGCGATACGCTTAGTCCCTGCGCCAAACTGATCAAATTCAAATACGCCCACTGGGCCATTCCATACTACAGTGCCTGCAGCTTCAATGATTTTTGCTAATGCTTCAGCGCTATCGGGGCCGATATCAAAAATCATATCTGTGTCAGCAACATCCGCCACTGACTTTAAGGTTGCCGCTGCAGTCGGGCTAAACTCACTGG
Organism: Shewanella sp. 10N.286.51.B2; assembly: GCF_041469265.1. Taxonomy (NCBI): domain Bacteria; kingdom Pseudomonadati; phylum Pseudomonadota; class Gammaproteobacteria; order Alteromonadales; family Shewanellaceae; genus Shewanella; species Shewanella sp. 10N.286.51.B2. The sequence goes on along the minus strand of NZ_JBFRKH010000020.1, from coordinate 31,521 downwards.
CAACAACAACATCTGTAGGGACAGGGATATCGCCGCCACGGCTTTGTGCATTGGCCACTAAACGCTTAGCCTCATCAACTAAGTCAGCTTCAAAGAGTGATTTACCCACTTGATGGCCTGCTGCCGCAACGAAAGTATTAGCAATACCACCGCCTACAACTAACTGATCAACTTTAGTTGATAAGCTTTCAAGTACCGTTAGCTTAGTTGATACTTTTGAGCCACCCACAATGGCCACCATTGGACGAGCTGGATTATCAAGTGCTTTACCTAATGCAGCTAGTTCACCTGCAAGTAGCGGGCCAGCACAAGCAATAGGCGCATGTAGACCAACGCCATGGGTTGATGCTTGTGCGCGATGAGCGGTGCCGAAGGCGTCCATTACGTATACATCACATAATGCAGCCAATTTTTTAGCTAATGCTTCATCGTTTTTCTTTTCGCCGATATTAAAGCGCACGTTCTCAAACACAACCACTTCGCCAATGTTCGCAGCAACACCATCAAGGTAATCAGCAGCTAAAGTCACTGGGCAGTCTAATGCCGCTTGTAAGTAGTTAACCACTGGTTGCATAGAAAATTCAGCGTTGAATTCGCCTTCTGTTGGGCGCCCAAGGTGAGACATCACCATCACTGCGGCGCCTTTTTCAAGGGCCAGCTTAATTGTCGGTAAAGCAGCGCGTAAACGTGCATCACTGGTCACAACACCGTCACTGACTGGCACGTTAAGATCTTCACGAATAAGCACACGCTTATTGGTCAAATCCAACTCACTCATATTGATAATAGCCATGGAGATATTTCCTTTTAATTTAAAAACAAAGCTGCTGTTACAATTGAGCGCTTTACCTCATAAGATAAAGCGCTCAATTAATATAAATTAATTACCGTTATTTTTAGCGCAAATCATCGCTAAACTGGTATCAAGCATTCGATTAGCAAAGCCCCATTCATTGTCACACCACAGTAATAGCTTCACTAAATGCCCTGCGCTGACGCGTGTTTGGGTACCATCGACGATACTGGAACGGGGATCGTGGTTAAAATCACACGATACTAATGGTTCATCAGTATAACCCAAAATAGCATTAAAACGACCGCTGGCGGCATGCTCTAGCACATGATTTACACTGGCAATATCAACCAGTTTATCAACGGTGACTGATAAGTCGATTGCGGTCACATTGATGGTTGGAACACGCACTGAGATCGCTTCAAACTTGTCTTTCATGTGCGGTAAAATCCGCTCGATGCCACGGGCAAGTTTAGTATCAACCGGTATAATTGACTGACCTGCTGCGCGGGTTCTACGTAAATCATCATGGTAGGCATCAATCACTTGCTGATCGTTCATCGCTGAATGAATTGTTGTAATTGCGCCGCTTTTTACTTCAAAGTGCTTATCCAGTACATCGATGATTGGCACGATGCAATTGGTGGTGCAAGATGCATTTGACACCACAGTATGATGCGGCTGAAGTAAGTGGTCATTAACCCCAAATACGATAGTGCCATCAACATCTGCAGAAGATGGGTGACTTATTAACACTTGTTTGGCCCCTGCATAGATGTGGGCTTCACAGGCTTGCCTTTCAATTAAGCTGCCACTGCACTCATACACTATATCGATGTCTAATTCGGCCCAAGGTAATTTACTGGCGTCAGCTTGGTGAAATAATTGGATGACATCATCACCAATATGTAATTGGTCTTCATGCAATTTAACGCTGTTTTGAAAGCGGCCATGGGTGGTGTCATATTGGGTTAAATGACTGATAGCAGCAGGTTTAGCAAGCTCGTTAATGGCAACAATTTGGATCTGTTGACGTTTACCCGATTCGTATAAGGCACGTAAGATTGAACGGCCTATTCGGCCATAACCATTGATAGCAACTCGGATCATTGAGGGTTAAGCTTCCTCTTAACAGTACTCAGCAGAATTTAGAAAAAAAACGGCCTGCAAGTGATTGCAGGCCGCCATTATACAGATTAAAAGGCTAAAAGTTTACCCTTTAATTGAGTCGCTTAGGGATTAACCTAATGAGTTAACCGTATTAACGACATTATCAACAGTAAAGCCGAAGTGTTTAAGTAAGTCGCCACCAGGTGCTGATTCACCAAAGGTAGACATACCCACAACTGCGCCATTGAAACCAACATACTTATGCCAGAAATCAACGTGTGCAGCTTCAATCGCAACACGCTTAAGTACTGATGAAGGTAATACAGACTCTTTATACGCTGCATCTTGCTTATCAAATACGTTCGTAGATGGCATAGACACAACGCGAACCTTTTGACCTTTTACAGTCAATACAGCAGCAGAGTCCATGGCAAGTTGTACTTCACTACCTGTGGCAATCAAGATAACGTCTGCTGTGCCTTCACAATCAGACAGTACGTAACCACCTTTAGCAACATTGGCTAACTGCTCAGCTGTTCGAGCCTGGGCTTTTAGGCCTTGGCGGCTAAAGATTAATGAGGTTGGCGACTTGCGAGTTTCAATCGCAGATTTCCAAGATACTGCTGTTTCAGCAGCATCACATGGACGCCATACCGTCATGTTTGGCGTCATGCGTAAGTTAGCTAATTGCTCAACAGGTTGGTGAGTAGGACCATCTTCACCTTGGCCAATTGAATCATGGGTGTAAACAAAGATATTTTGAATGCCCATCAGTGCTGACATACGTACCGCATTACGTGCATATTCCATGAACATCATGAAAGTTGCACCATAATTGATAAAGCCGCCATGTAATGATGCACCATTCATGATGCCACTCATACCAAATTCACGTACACCGTAGTAAATGTAGTTACCAGCAGGATCGTCTTGAATACCTTTTGAACCAGACCAAAGGGTTAAGTTTGAACCCGCTAAGTCAGCACTACCACCTAATAACTCAGGGAGCATTTCACCGAAGAAACCAATGGCATTTTGCGATGCTTTACGACTGGCAATGCCTTCTGCTTTATCTTGACACTCTTGGATAAATGCTTGAGCTTTAGCTTCAAAATCAGCTGGTAAGTCACCGTTTAATACACGGCGCTCAAATTCAGCAGCAAGTGCTGGCTCTGCCGCTTTATAAGCTGCAAATTTTTCATCCCATGCTTTTTCGTTAGCAATACCAACTTCTTTAGCATCCCAACCTTGGTAAACATCAGTAGGAATTTCAAATGGGGCATGTGGCCAACCAAGGAACTCACGAGCTGCTGCAATTTCAGCATCGCCAAGTGGCGCGCCGTGACAGTCATGGCTACCAGACTTGTTTGGCGAACCAAAACCAATGACAGTTTTACAACAAATCATTGTTGGTTTGTCTGTTACTGACTTAGCTTCTTCGATTGCAGCGCGAATAGCATCACTGTCGTGACCATCAACACCCGCAATAACATGCCAGCCGTATGACTCAAAACGCTTAGGGGTATCGTCAGTGAACCAGCCTTCTACGTGACCATCGATAGAAATACCGTTGTCATCCCAGAATGCAACTAGCTTACCAAGACCTAACGTTCCCGCTAATGAACATGCTTCATGGGAGATACCTTCCATTAAACAGCCATCGCCTAAGAAACAATAAGTGTTGTGATCAACAATGTCGTGACCTGGACGGTTAAATTGTGCTGCTAAGGTTTTTTCAGCAATCGCCATACCGACAGCGTTACTGATACCAGCGCCTAAAGGACCGGTTGTGGTTTCAACACCCGGTGTGTAACCAAACTCTGGATGACCCGGTGTTTTAGAATGCAGCTGACGGAACTGTTTTAGTTCTTCAATCGGAAGTTCGTAACCCGATAAATGCAGTAAAGAGTAGATAAGCATTGAACCATGACCATTTGATAAGATGAAACGGTCGCGATCGGCCCAGTTAGGATTGGTTGGGTTATGCTTTAAAAAATCATTCCATAACACTTCAGCAATATCTGCCATACCCATTGGTGCGCCTGGGTGTCCAGAATTTGCTTTTTGAACGGCATCCATACTTAACGCACGGATTGCGTTGGCGAGTTCTTTACGAGATGACATGCTCTCTCCTGCTTGTTGATGATGAGGTCTAGCGGGCAATTGTGGGGACATATTTTCCCCTACTCAGCGATGGGACGCAAATTATAATTAAATATAAGTAGCAATTTTTTATCCCGAGCAATACTGCTTACACCTGACGATATTATTAATGGCTCGATTTATACCATGTTATCGGTAACATTTAAATCACATTTACACCAATAATTAACATTTTGTAAAAGTTGAACTTTGGATGCGTTGGGGAGGCAATAGCTGAAATGATAACGGGAAGGAAAAAAAGGCCAACATCCTTGTTGGCCTTATAAAGGTAATTAAACAATAAGAAGTACTGCCACAAACCCGATTAATTATATGACTTGATAATTCATCGGGCTGATATTAACAGCGAGTTTACAGTTAGTTTTTAAGCTATTTCTGAACACGTTTACGCTGGCGAATACATGCCATCATCAGCAACATCATCCAACCCAAACCCAAAGCACCACCACTGCTTTTAGTTGGTTCTTCGATTACCGGAGGTATAACCTCTGGCGCTGCGGCAACCGTGAGTGTGAACATGCTAAATGCTGATAACTCACCATCCGTTGCTGTCACTTTAATTTCAAATGTTCCCGCTTCAGTCAAGCTGCCAGATAAGCTCATGCCATCAATGCTTAATGTATCTAAGCCTGACACGCTATAAGTCAGAGTGTCATTTTCGGCATCAGCAAATACATCTGTTAAATCAACACTGAATGCAACACTGCCTGAGTCAGTAAGCTCAGTTTCAACATCGCTAAGTGGATTAGCCACTGTTGGAGCGGTATTAACAGGTACTTCAACTGGAGCCAAACCTTCAACTTTAATCAGTGTGCCACCAATGTTACGCACTAAATTTGACGTTGTCCCCAGTTCTAGTAAGCCGTAGTAAACCTCACCTTCTTCTAGCGGAGTTAAGGTTTGACTGTCATCAAGATAGCCATTAACTGTCATGCTGACATCAAACTCTTCGTCTTGGGCAACAGTACTTGGCGCATCAATGTCGAAACTGGCTTGAGAAGAATAACTAACATGAGTCACTCGCACTGTAACGTCATCAGCCTCATCAGCGACTGTGCCTTCATAGTTATGCGCAAGTATCCAGTAATTACCTGTGGTAGGTGTTGGAATAATACACTGCTCGTTAGAGTCAATTTCACCACTGATACACACTAATGAGTAATACAGTTCGCTTGCATCCGCTTTACCATCATTGTTCTCATCAATACCCACATATAAGTCCATGTCAGGTGAAGTTGTATCTGTGATTTCAACCACTAAACGTTTGGTATAGGGTTTAACAACAGTCGTTGTGGTAAATAACACCTCTTGATTGTATGCAGGGCTGTTACGCTCAACATCATTAGATGCACCGATCGCTGTGCCGCTAAAGCTTTGTGATTTAAATAAACCAAAGCCGTTAACTTGCAGATCATTACTACCAGATGTAACGATGTCATTGATCTCGATTGTATTATCTAGGTTGTTTAACTTAGCTGAAACGCTATCTACGATTTGCCCCGCTTTAAAGCCAATAGTGGCCTGTAAGTGAGTATCACTCATGTCATCAGCTGAATTCTTTAGATTAATGTAGCCATGCACCCATTCATCAACTAACTCTGCATTAGCGATAGCCTTGATCGTCAATACTTGAGACTCACCAGCGTTAAGTGCAAATGATGAAGGTGACACTTCAAAAGTAAAGCCATCATTTAAGTACTCATAACCCACTGTCCAGTTACTGCTTTTCGTCGCTGTGACTTTACGTGTCCAAGTACAATTTGAAATACACTCATTGTTAACCATCGAGCTTGTATTCAAATCACCTGGGTTACCGTCAATCGATGGGTTAGCTGCAAGATATTCTTCTTTAGTGATATCCATTAATAAACCCGCTTTTAGGGCATCATTAATACGGATACTACCGGCACCTTGAGTGAAGAAATCAGAGCGCTGTTTAACACCGTCATAGTCATCATCTTGGTAAGTCACCTGATAAGCTGTAGACATAATAGCCATTTGCGCTTGCGCAGGCGTCCATTGAGGATAAGCTGATTTGATCAAGGCAAGTGCGCCAGCAACATGTGGGCTTGCCATGGATGTCCCAGAGAATGACACATAAGGAATATGGCCAATCTCACCTTCAAATACTCTGTCCTCTGCATTTGCAGCATAGATATCCACACCCGGTCCAGCAATATCAGGAGCAAAAATATTCGGATATGGCAGGTTTGGTCCGCGAGAAGTAAATGCGCCGGCAATATCACCCAAACTATCATCAGTGCTGGTTACACTGGCAGCTATTGCTGCTTGGTGATCAGTCCCAGTTGCTAACCAGTCAGTCAATAATTGGCCGTCAACATCATTTAAATGAATAGCTGGAAGTACGTGGTTATCATCATTTACCGTATCTGCACCACCTTCCAGGTTAATCAAAATCATGCCACCCGCACCGGCGTCTCTGACAATAATACCTTTACGTACACGAGCGTTAAGGCCACGTTCACAGACAACAATTTGATCGCTAGTAAATGTGTCTGCTTCAAAAGGCTCAGTACACATAGCATTGGCTTCATCATAATCTTTAGCCTGAACCACCTTACCGGTAAAGCCTTTGGTAACACCACGGCCCGATAAATCAGCCAGAGAAGTGCCACCAACAGAGGTGAAATCAGTCAAACCTTTCTCGTCAAAACTCAGGTTATGGCTATAAGCTGCTACGGTTGTTACCCAAGGCGCATTACCAGGAGAGCCAATTGTGCTCGCTGTAGGTCCTGCGTTACCAGCTGCTGTTGCCACATGAATACCAGCTTCACGCGCATTTAAGAATGCCTCAGCGCTTACTGAATCCCACGGGTCAGTTGCAGAGCCGCCAACTGAATAATTAAGTACTTGCACGCCATTTTCAATGGCATGCTCAAGAGCTTGAATCGTAAATTCAGGGTAACAAGAGCCTACATCGTCACACACTTGGTAAGAGACGATATTGGCATGGGGGGCCACGCCACTAATCTCAGGAAACTCAAAGGCACTTTTTTCGGCAATGATATTGCCATCTTCTTCTTCCACTTGAAGGTAATAATTAACGTTTTGAACGACGTTACCTGCTGCCGTAGATGCCACATGTGAGCCATGTCCGTGGAAGTCATAACCCACTTTAGCTTTATCCGCTAGGTCATCATAACTTGGGTCATCTAGGTTATATGCAACACTTGCCCGATAATCAACAAGCTCTGGATAACTCACAATACCAATCAGTTTGTTGTTACAAAATTTAGGGTATTGCTGACAATCGCCAAAGTATTGATTTTCGCCATTTGGATTAACAAATACATGGCCATCATCGCCCACTTCTTTGAATGAGGGATGCGTAGCGTTAATGCCGGTATCCATAATACCGACAATAATCCCTTCACCTTTGGTACCAGGGATATCATTGACACCTTGCCAAACTTTTTTGGCTCCGATAAATTCAGGTCCTGTAGAAGTCTGAATATAATGCATACCGACAGGTTCAACACTGTATACATCTTGATCTTTTTGGATGGTTTTAACTTCACTGGCATCAAGCTGCAGTGCAAATGCATTAGCAACGACTTGATACTGTTGTGTTGGCTTTAAAGTACGGTTAAGTTTACCGCTTAACCTTTGGGTAATTTGTGTCTGCTTTGACTCAAGGTAGCGTTTATAGCTCACACTGGCTTGAGATTTAAGATTTAATACGCCCGCTGTAGTTTTGTTACTTTGATTACTTTTGATGCTGGTTGCGGCATAGCCTGTAACCGAGCCATCGTAACTTGCTAGCGCGCTATCTTTTAAACGGACAAAGTACAGTCCGTCAGTACGCATTTTTCCGGCACGTTCTAGTTTTATTTTTTCTTGGCCAGGATTGATGCTGTTAAGCGGTTTGCCTGAATCAGCATGACTAGAAAATGCCAATACTGAACTCACAGCACTAAGAACCAAATATCTACTACTTAATTTCATTTGATAACCTATTATTCTTTTTATAAAGGGAAAGCCGAATTCGGCTTTCCCTACCAGGGTTAAACAAGCAAGTGTTTAGCCAGTTAGAAACGACGACGCAGTGCGATAAGACCTGCGAACAGCAGAGATAACATACCTAAGCTACCACCACTGTCTTTTTCATACGTTGACTCTACAGTTAACGTATGGCTCACTTCATTCACACCGTCAGAAGCCGTAACAGTTAGTTGATGACTACCTTCACTATCAAGTTCACCCGTGATTTGAGTGCCAGCGATAGCCAGTGCAGTAAAGCCTGAACCTTCAACTGTGTAGCTTAAGCTGTTACCTTCGACATCCATAAACAGTCCATCGATATCCATGGTAAAGCTTGCTGAATCGCCTTTTTTGAAGGTCAATTGAGGAGTCGGCATAGCAGCGGCAACGTCTTCATCAACTACTGGCGCAATATCATTCACGTCCGTGACCATCACCTTAATGCTTTCGGTTTCACCAACTGTGTTGCCTTTTTGAGCAAGGATTTTAAGTTCAAATTCTTGGTTGTTCTCAAAATCAAGCGCTGATGGATTAACCACGTATAACTCATGAGTTTCTTGGTCAATCGCAAAAGGCGTACCTGTAACTGAATTAACGATATGCAATTCAAGCGGCTCAAAGTCTGTTGAACCGTAAGTAAAGAAGCCCTGAGTATCCAGCTCAATCTTTCCTAAAACAGTATTCATTTCAGCGCCTTCTGCAACGCTAAAGACTTGGTTAGCCTGTGCTCTTGCAACAATAGAACCATCATCATCTACCATTGCGTTATAGCCAATTTGCATGAAGTCATCGTTTACACTAACAACCATGAAATCTTTCGGTGCAGGGATCTGGCCGATACCACCTAAATCAGATGCACCCACTGAAGCGATATAAACCTCTTCACCTGGTTGAGCAGTATAGGTTGGTGAAAACGCTAGCTCGCCAACTTCAGCATCTTGACCCATTGCCGCAAAACCAACATGAACAGAGCGGTCATTTGCTACATCGGTACACACATCCATGCCGGTAAACCAATCAAAGTAACAAGACTCTTCAACTGCATAATTACCACCTTTAATCGGGTTAAATTGTGCAATTGGTTCGTATTGTTCTTTACCTGTGTGGCGGTCGGTTTGAATATGGAAACCAAAGTTTTGGTCAAAATCTTCTACGCTATCAAGCTCGTGGTGATATAGGTCTTCAAGACAAACCTGAGAAACGATATTTTTGCCATTATTGGTAAAATACGTTGGTAGGGTAGATTCTTTCATACGACCATTTGGGTTGGTGTAGTCATAAGCAACGCTGTAATCAATTACATATGTCGCTGGTTGACCTTTGGCATTTAACGCAATACGTGGCTGGTTTACTTGCTGCGCTTCATCCCAAATGTAGCCATCTGAAAAACTCTCATTCCAACCATTTTCTAAAACAACCGATTCAAAAAATAGGTCATAAGCAAATAGCTGTGGGCCACGCTCTTGAAAGTTAGCCAGTGCCACATCTGCGCGGTCGAATAAGCTTACGGCAATATTGAGCTTCTTACCTGAAACCGTACACATGGCATCATCAAAAATAGCGCCACCAACAGCTTTGATTTTATGACCTTTAACATTTTCTAAATCAGGTCTAACGGTACGGTTTTGTAAAATTAACGGATAAGCTTGAAAGGTTGTTTCAGTCTTAGAATCATTAATGAATGAAGCCACATAACCTTGATAACTGCCATTACCAAACTCATCATCAGGGTATAATTCACGACCCCAAGCTAAGTGATTCCATTCTGTTTGGAAAGTGTCTGGGTTCCAACCTAGATAAGTCGGAAACTCAATCGCGTTTGGGCGTTTAGTAATCGAGGTGCTGTGACGCGCTTTTACCATCCAACCAAGGTTAAGCTCAGGCTTACCTTCAGACATTAAGCTAATGTAACCATTTAGCTCAGTTGCTTTTAAGTTAGCGTCAGTATGATCCGCAGTGCTCATCAACGGCCATTGTGGCAGTTTATTAGCATCAACTATCATAGACACAGGTATAACCACACTTGAATTAGCAGGGATATTCACTGATTCAGGCAAGTTAAGTGTTAATGCTTCATGGGCAGCTTTATCACCGACCATTTTAAACGATAAGCTGTAGGTCTGAGCGGTATCTGAGACATTGCGAACAGTGATATTCTTATGAACTGTTTTAGTATCTGCAATTTCATGCATACCAAATTGAACGTAAGGTTGATTTGAAGCGCTTTCCCAAGCCACTAAAGGCGAGCTGATTGCAGCATCTAAATCTTCAACACCATGACCAATAGAATAGATTTCAGCAGGGGTAATTTCATCACTTTCTAAAATACTATCGATATTAGCAGTGTTAGCTAAAACAGCTTTAATTTCAGCAGGACCAAAACCTGGGAACTGACTTTTAATCACCGCAGCAGCGGCAGCAATTCTTGCAGCACCTGCCATAGAGCCAGAGCGCATACCGTACTTAGCTGCAGTTTCATCTGCATTGGAAATATGCACCACTGGCTGATTGTCAGTGAAAGTGACAATTTCAGGCTTTAACGTTTGTGAGCCACGCACTGGGCCCATTGCAGCCCATTCAGGTACAACAAGTGTTTCACCATCGTCAGCATAGTTTACTGCACCAACAGTAATTGCCGAAGTCGCACTACCTTCAGCTGAAATCCAGTTACGGTGTTTTGCTTCAGCGTCACCATAAAGTGAGTACTCAGCTAAATCTCCAGCATGAGTGACGACAGTCATACCTTGAGCTGATACACGTTCAATCATCAATTGCAGTAAGCTTACCGAGGCATTACCATCGATATCAAAAAATGCACCCGCGCCAGAAGCCTCTAGTAATGCAATATCGATACGGTCACTAATATCACCATCTTGGTTAGGGTCAAGAGCATGCTCAAAGGCTTGAACAAGTTTATCTAATGAAGGTCCTGACGCCGTAATATAAGTAGGGTCCCAACTTGCGCCCGATACGTTATAGACTTTATAAGCATGAAGTGATGCACCAGGTGCAAGTTGATGCACGATACTCGCAAGCTCAGTCCCCATGCCTGTAGGGTATACCCAACCATCCCAAGACTCATAGCTTAGGTTTTGATCGATTGGGTTAGCGTCATTACCGTAGTTTTCGCTTGAAAAATCCCAACCACCTGCAACTACTGCTGTAGGGAAGCCGCTATATTCAATAGCGCCATTTTCTAAGGCTTCTAAATAACTGCCAGCCGGTGGAGGCGTTTCAGGGTCATTATTTTCGCCATAAACACCTGAACCACCAAATATTGGTAAAGTGTAATCAATACCGGTAGAAATGATTGCAACGCTAACACCAGCACCAGCCGATTCATTGCCAGTATATGGAGTCAGTAAGGCGACTTCTTCATCGGCCATTACCGTAGCATTTTGCTGAACAGACTGAGTCGCTTCAGTTTGCTTAACGCTGCTAGTATTGCTGGCACTGAAAATACGTTGCACTGCATCAAGCGCCTTAACTTGAGCAACTGAGCCGCTTTGCAGTTCAACATTGATTATATTCGCAACTAACCCTGAACGCACTGTTAATATTGCCTGCGGATCAATGGCTTTAATTTGGTTGAATACTTGATCTTGTAATTTGCTAACTTCAGCAAGGCGTTGCGTGTAATCGCGTTTATCACCTTGGCGCTCGATAGCTGCGGCATTTGTTAAATATAGAGTATAGGTCGCGCGTTCTTGCTGCTGAGCGCTACCATATGCTGATACTGATTCGGTCTGAGCATTCGCATGTAGAGCACCCGACAGAATGGCGGTTGAGACGCATAATGCGAGCGTGCATTTATTAAATTTCATTTCCATTCCTTCACGTTATTTTTTGTTATTCGGCCTTTTTCAGGCTCTAACCAATTAATAACGTGCAAGGAACATTGTCACAACAACCTCAGATTCATTTAATACTCATATTTATATCTGCGCTTGTCTAGCTTATATCTTTTAATTATCTTTTTTATTTAAATACAGTCATTTAACTACGAAAAACATAATACCAACAACACTAGTTAGAGGCGATAACCAACAACATCGGCCTCGTTAGCAACCTTTAATGTTAACAATAAAGACTGTTCATCAGCGCTTGATAAACCAAAAAACTTGCGCACTGTATTCGCTGGAAATGACATCACAGTTTGTATCTCGCCAGCAGCATTGATTCGTTGGATCAGGTCTTGTTTTACTGTGCGTTCGACGAAATATACAAAGCCATCTTCATAGTAAAATGAGCCAAAATCATATTTAGCTAAACGATCGGTAATCTGGCTAACTTCATTAGTATTGGCATCAAAACGCCAAATACCATTTAAATTAAACTTCGACATATACAGTATATCTGGGGACTCACCTTCAACAGCATAATTCCCTTGGCCAAACTTAATTGGCTGTAATTTATCATCAAGTGAATAACGATAAATGCCACTACTCTCATTTTCAGTGCCTTTAAAATAGATAGCCTTGCCATCTTTAGACCAACTGATGTTTTCGGCTGCAAGATCGCCAATATCAACTCTTTCAAATAGTTCCGACTGAATATTACCTAAATATAAGGTTTGTTTATCATTACGGTTGATGGTGACGGCAAACATCTCACTGGTGGGCGATACCCCCACGACCCCTGCATTCCCCATGCTTTTAGTCAGGTTTTTACTAGTGACTTGGTTATTTTTCCAGGTGGACCACAATTTTGAACGATTTGACAAAAATAAAATATCACCAGTCTTTTTTGAATAACGGGCATACATGTCTCGTGAAGATGAGGAGATTTTTCGCAGTACTTTTTGGTTTTGATAGCTCAGTTGTGCAATATACTCTTTTGAAATGTGCTCGCTAATAAATAGCGTCTCGGTCACATCGGAATAAGTGACGCTACTGATTAAGCCAGTAAATGGAATGGTATGCTGAACATTACCTAACAGATCAATTTTAGAAATCACTAAATTTGATCCTTCAATATGATTCACATAAAAGCTGTCATTTTGATAACTAAAGTCATAGTCAATAATACTGACACTATTCGCTATTAAATCAACTACATCACTTTCACCACGTTTTAATAGCAGGCTCATTTGAAGTGATGAACTTTTTTCTCTGATAAACGCAATTTCATCATTATTGGTCAATTGATGAGGCGAAAAGTCTACCTCGTTTTTACCGGGCTTGGTTAATTGTGTACTTTGCTTTGTCGACATCGAATATGAAAACAAAGCCACTCTATCAGTTAATTGCTTCGCAAAAATAAGTGTATCTTCATCATTTTTTGACCAGCTCAGTACTCGTTTAAATGGCAAATAAAAGCAGCCCTCAGTCACAAGATCATCGGTATTTTGCTGTAAATGCCTTACTCTTACTTGGCAAACACCACTAGCTAAAACTCGCACGTAAGCCAGTTTTTGATCGGACGGCGACCAAGCGGGAGAAGCTTCTTCACTATCGACAAACGAAATTAATTTCAGTGGCGAGTCATTGTTATTAAGCTCTTTAATATAAATTTTGCCCGGTTGCTGACCATTACGCCATTGCATCGCAAGGTATTTGCCATCATTGGACACGGCAATATGCTCTTCAACCCCTTCAAAATTGGTCACTTTACTTTTTATTGGTGACGCCAAAGCGGCTGCGGCTTCAGGCTCTGTAAAAGATTTGATAAATTGATAAGCGGAATAACTGAGTAGTATCACAAATGCGAGCACAAAAACTGCCAACACGGTATGTTTACGGCCTGCCTTTTTGTGAGTGATATCTGAAAGACTCGTCTCCTCATTAGCTGAAGAAATTAATGAAATCGGTAACACTAATTGGTAACCAAGTTTTGGTAATGTCAGCAGTAAATCTGCTTCAATATGTAAATCTTTAAAGGATTTTCGTATTAGCCATACTGAATTAGTGAAACCTTTTTCACCAACAGCTTGGTTACCATCCCAGATGGTATCAATTGCTGTTTGGCGAGAAACAATATGATCTGGACTATCAATAAACAGTTTCAGCAACTCAAACACTTTAGCCGACAACTTAATTGTCTTATCACCACAGCTTAAGGTCATTATGCTGCAATCTAACGTACACGGCCCTATTTGATACTGAAGTAATGCCATCAAGTCTCACCTAGTAATTTGTTATTATTATTATTTTCACTAGTCATCATAAATATAAATCAAATAAAAACCATTCTACGCACAAGTTGTTTGATACAAAATTAATTAAGCCACTGTTAATAAAGGAATTGACCAGTGTTACAACTTGTATCGAAATATAAACAGTCACTTTATATAAATAAATATTATGAGTTATAGCTTGGTAGTATACAAAATAGCGTACCAGCTAACAATTACGTTTACATTTATTTAACAAGCGATTTGTGTTGATATTAGCGCTTTTTTTAGTGATAAATGCTAAAGGCACAGCAGCATTATTTAAAATACAACTTACTTGTCTGATTTTATTCAATAAAGACACGAGGTTAACCACAGTATTTTTTCAGAGCTTAGCCTCTCTTAAGGCTTATCAAACTCTGTATAGGTACAATAAAGTGGAATCTTGCTGGTTTACATAAGGCTTAATGACCATATTTCTAGTAAGTCAATAAGGGGGCCTCTATTGATAAGCCCAAATCCACTGGCTAAATAAATTGTTTAATTTAGCATACAGCCTTAAAAAATATCACCACAAAAAACACATTAAACTAATACAATCATAAAGATAAGCACAACTAATTCCTAAACAAGCTTTTAGGTTGAATTTAATTATTTGCGGCATTGCACAATTTTTGACTTATTATCGTATTGGGGGGTGTTATCATTTTTAAATTCGACTAAAATAGACGTCTAGATGTAGATACCTCTACACGTTCAAATTCAAAAAGACGAGATTTCCCATTATGGCAAACCACTTGTTCACCTCTGAGTCGGTCTCAGAAGGTCATCCAGATAAAATCGCTGATCAGATTTCTGATGCAGTATTAGACGCAATTTTAGAGCAAGACCCTAAAGCGCGTGTTGCTTGTGAAACTTACGTAAAAACAGGCATGGTATTAGTCGGTGGTGAAGTCACAACTTCTGCATGGGTTGATATCGAAGAAATCACGCGTAAAACAGTGCGTGAAATTGGTTACACTCATTCTGATATGGGTTTTGATGCTGATTCTTGCGCCATTTTAAATGCCATTGGTAAGCAGTCTCCTGATATCAACCAAGGTGTTGACCGCAGTGATCCTGCAGAACAAGGCGCTGGTGACCAAGGTTTAATGTTTGGTTATGCCAGCAACGAAACTGACGTATTAATGCCTGCTCCTATTACTTACGCTCACAAACTTGTGAAACGTCAATCTGAAGTACGTAAAGATGGCACCTTACCTTGGCTTCGCCCAGATGCAAAAAGCCAAGTTACCTTTGCTTATGATGAAGGTAAAATTGTTGGTATCGATGCAATCGTTCTATCAACTCAACATCGTGAAGATGTTAGTCAGGAAGACTTAATCGAAGGCGTAATGGAAACCATCATTAAGCCAGTTTTACCATCACAGTGGTTAAACAAAGATACTAAGTACTTCATCAACCCAACTGGCCGTTTTGTTATTGGTGGCCCTGTAGGTGACTGTGGTTTAACCGGTCGTAAAATCATCGTTGATACCTATGGCGGCATGGCGCGTCATGGTGGTGGTGCTTTCTCAGGTAAAGACCCATCAAAAGTTGACCGTAGTGCTGCATACGCAGCACGTTATGTAGCGAAGAACATCGTCGCTGCAGGTCTTGCAGATCGTTGTGAAATCCAAGTTTCTTATGCAATCGGTGTAGCAGAGCCTACCTCAATTAGCATCGAAACATTTGGTACCGGTAAAGTATCAGAAGACGTATTAATTAAGTTAGTTCGTCAACACTTCGAACTGCGCCCTTACGGCCTAACAGCGATGTTGGATTTGGCTCGTCCAATTTACCAACAAACTGCTGCTTATGGTCACTTCGGCCGTAACGAATTCCCATGGGAAGCGACTGATAAAGCTGAAATCTTACGTGCTGATGCCGGTCTATAATTAGCCCTCATTACAGTATGTAAAACTAAAAAAACCGTCAATTGACGGTTTTTTTATATCTATAATTTGCTGATTGATTCAACTTGGACTATTTCGCTATAGTTTTATTTCGCTACAGTTCTGCAGAGCACATAAACTGTCACTACTTACGAGTAAGCTTAACCTTCTCTCTGGTTAAGCAGTAATCACTGCCGGCCATTCTTCCTATGGCATCTAATTTGTCACTATCGATTCTAAAATCCTCAATGATGTCATCTTTAACATGAATAGCGACGACATTACCTAATATTAAATGGCCAGATAACGGTTCATTGCCCAAATCAATAATCTGATTAAGCTGGCACTCAAAGCTAATTAGCGCTTGCTTAACGAGACTCGGCTTAACTATAGATGCTGGGGCTTTTTCAATGTTGGCATACTCAAATTCATCTATATCCGCAGGAATATGATGGCAAGTTTCATTCATCACCGCTAAATCAGGATAGCTCACTGTATTGATGACAAATTCACCCTGTTGGCGAATATTAGTTAACGTATCCTTTTCCTGACCATCATCCATGCCCATAGGGTTGAAACACAGCACTGGCGGGTTAGCGCTGGCCACAGTAAAAAACGAAAAAGGTGCTAAATTGGCCACCCCATCAACAGAAATAGTGGAAACCCATGCGATGGGTCTAGGCGTTACTCCACCAATCAATAACTTATATATTTGTTGCTTACTTAACTGTTGTGGCGACAATAACATTAGGCTCTCGCAAATATTCTTAATAGGGTAAATCACATTCAACTTTAACAGTACTATGTCAGGTATGTACGCTGTATAGGTTTTAAAAATATGTTAACCCAACACATTTTGATCGGTTAAAGATGAAACTCCTTTGCAAGATATCAAACCGCTGTTCAGAATGACAATTGCTCAATTCTAACAAGGGAGTAATGAAGCGAGTCTTTTCTATCTAAGCCATCAATTAAACATTAAAATTGTGCCATCCAATAACAAAAGAATGAGCTTTCACCTTTCAGAACTTTATCGCTCTACATACTCAATAGGTAAAAATTTAATGCGTAAAACCCAATGGTTATTTGATGATGTCACTCAATTCAAAACGTCAATAGCACCAGCGATGACAGCCGGGCAACAAAAGTGCTGGTCAATGCTGAAACAGTTTTACAAACAACAGATGCCTTATTCAAAGCCAACAATGAAAGAAGATATAGCGGTGATCATGGCTCAAGATACTCAGTTACAGCAGTCGAATATTGATAAAGAAATGAATGAACCTGTTAATACAGTTTCTAGTGCCGCTATTGCTAAAGGAAAGAGTCGCAATAATCCTGACAATAGTATTATTGCGGTAGTAAGAATAAAGCCCATTGGCCAATATCAGTTGGTAACCGGCCTTGTCGTTGCTAGTGAGTATAGAGGCGGTGGACTTGCCCATACATTGCTAGCATTCATTGCTGAAAAACTAAAATGCGAGCAATGTTTTGTATTTTCCTTACCCCATTTAACCCAACTTTATCAAGAGCATGGCTTCAATGAGGTAAAACTGGCGACAAATGATATTCAACAACTTTATCTAAAACATCATTCACCACAAAAACCATTGGTGCTAATGCAGCTGCAGACTCAACTTTCTTCTAGAAAATAGTTTAAAAGCAACCGCTTGTTAAAAACTTCGCGTTAATAATCGTTTCGTTAACAGTGATCAAAATGCGCAGTTTCGACACACATAAAGGAAATCTGCTGTAATGATAAAACTGGTACATTCATCACTCGACCATTGTCAGTATCAAGTAGGTGATTGTCAGTACTCAGCACAATTTGCTCTTGATAACCATTTGAACGCCCGCATAAAATCCATTGGTCTTGCCATTTTACTGCATATATTGACTGAGCATTCCCGCTGGTTGTCGGCTGCTTATTAAGCTCAAATGCTTCACAATCCAAATCATTAACCGCAAGCACACCCACTACAATTTTTAAATTCTCGAATGCTGATAGTCTTAACGACAAATAAGATGCAAATAACTCATTAAACAGCTGAGTTGTATTTTGTTCCATAGTGACCTCTTAAACCTCATCTTGATGTCTTTTTCGATGAGAGTACGATACTAATTAGCTAACACCAGTAAATAATAATCACGCTGCTGAAAGCCAAAATAATCGACCACTTCCATCGATGCCTTACGGGTATGTGCGGCAAAAGATAATGCATTATCTTCAGCAATGAAGGTGACCATATAAGGTAGCTTTTTGCCTACATGCCTTGCTAACTGACTAACCAGTTGTTCAAAAATACCTTGGCCGCGATGATTACTATGGATCCAAATAGGACCATATTGGCAACTGTTACTCTCAGATAAACGGCTATAACCCATTTCGATACTGGGTAAGCGCTTTAATATCGCTTGATAGATAGACCAAGATTTAAATAGGGACCAAGGGCCAGCAATAACATAACCAATAATCTTGCTATCGCAGCAAGCCAGCATTATCCAGCCTTGATTAATTAAGCTGGTAATTTGCGGCTCCGAAAAGTGTTGCCCTGCCATCCCTTGTCCATTTGCCCCTAGCTCATCATGCATATGAGTTAGCTCAAGCTGAGCAATTTCAGCGGCATCATCTCGTTGGGCTAATCGATAACTAACTTTCATTTATCTTGCTCATCATCAGTTGAGTTTACGGCTTGTTTTTGCGCCCAACTAAAAACCAGGGCTACCGGATAAGGCGCCATGATGACAAACCCAAGCCCAATTAAACACGCCACGACTAACATGCCAGAGACTTGACTAGCCACTTCAGTGAATAAATACAAACCAGCGCCGACGGCGACAAAAATCAATCCAACGGCATGCAAAATTTTAAAAATGTTACTCATTAAACTCACTCTTTTTGGCTAATAGCCTTATTGTATCGCCTTATCGGGCAGATTCGGCTGATTTAACATTTATTGATTAAATAAGGCGGTAATAAAATCAGTAAATTATCATTAATTATTATTCAAGATGAAAAAAATCAATGTGACTCAGTATATACTATGGCTATTAACGACCCTATTTGGAAATGCCTCTCATGTTCAAACCTCTCCTCGGCGCGTGTTGTATTATTTTTGGACTCAGTGCTTGTCAAAGTGCGCCGCCTCCAGTTGAACAAGTCAATCTACTTGGCAGTTGGCATATTGAAACCGCGCTATCAAATCCTGTGATTGATAATAGCCCTGCACAAATTACCTTTGCTGAAGAAGGTAAATTATCTGGCAACAACAGCTGTAACCGCTTCTTTGGTGATTATAGCCAGCAACAAGATAAGCTAAGCTTAACGCCTGCAGGCACTACCAGAATGGCCTGTGTTGAAGTATTGATGCAGCAAGAGCAAAGTATTATGAAAGCAATGACGTTAGTCACCAATATCAAACAAGCGAAATCGGGTAAGCTATTACTAAAATCTCAAGATGGCGCCACCTTATTGGTATTGGCTAAACAAGATTAGCTTGCGATTAAACAAAAAAAGAGTGAAGCCATGGCTTCACTCTTTTTGTATCAATCGCTCACAGCATGATGCTAGCTAGGTATTTTTACCTGTGACTCAGTTTGTTGTAATTCAGTTTCTGCCTGCTGCACAATCATCGCAGACTGCTCCATATCCGCATTATAATGCTCAACATCAAGTTCATCTTCAGAGCGAGCAATCATAGTCGTTGCCACTAAGTCTCCTGAAACGTTAACCACTGTTCGCGCCATATCTAATATTCGGTCGATACCGGCAATAATTGCCACACCTTCAAGTGGTAAGCCTACCGTTGTTAACACCAAGGTCAACATCACTAAACCAGCGCCAGGCACACCCGCAGTGCCAATTGAGGCTAAAGTCGCGGTAAGAATAATCGTTATGTATTCAACCCAAGTTAAATCCACCCCAAATGCCTGAGCAACAAATAACGCAGTCACGCCCTGATAAAGCGCTGTGCCATCCATATTAATGGTGGTTCCCAGTGGCAATACAAAGCTTGAAATCTTTTTATTCACACCTAAGTTTTCACTGGCACACTTCATGCTCGCAGGCAGGGTTCCTGCTGAACTTGAAGTGGTAAATGCCACCGCCATCGCATTAGCAATGCCTTTAAAAAACTGCAGCGGATTGAGTTTGCCAAACACAGTTAATACTAAGCTGTAAAAACCAAGAATATGTAATGCACACCCCAAATAAACCGCTACAATGACTTTAATTAGCGGCAACAACATCTCTAAGCCATACTCACCTGCAACCCAAGCCATCAAGCCAAACACGCCATAAGGTGCTAACTTCATCACCATGTCAGTCAGCTTGTACATGGCTTCTGCTAAGCTTTCAAATAGCTTAATCGCAGGCTTGCCACGCTCGCCGATTAACACCAGTGAAATACCTAATGCCACAGCAAATACAATTACCTGCAGAATTTGACCACTGGCTAGTGCCGCGACAGGGTTAGTCGGCACAATATTAATCAAGGTATCCATTAAGTTTGGCGCTTGCTTTACATCGGCTGCAGCTGCAGCCCCTTTAAGACCAAGACCTGCACCAGGCTGCATGATATAACCGACAAGCAGGCCAATACTGATAGCAATCGAAGTGGTACCTAAATAAAAGGCAAAAGACTTAAAGCCAATTCGGCCCATTTTCGCCGTATCCTGCATCGAGGTCACACCAACAATGAGCGAGCAAAATACCAAAGGAATAATTAACATTTTGATGGTATTTACAAACAAAGTACCAATGGGTTTTAAATAGTTGGCATCTTCACCTAGGCTTACCCCAGTAATAATACCTAGCACCATACCTATGAGGATTTGTAACCACAAAGGAACTGACATCCAGCGAGACCAGGCCCGACCAAGAAGTGAAGGAGCATGTTTTGACATGATTTAAACCCTGTAAAATTGATAGTTGAGTAATTAAGTACGCTGCTTATGATATGACTAACGAATGCACCGCTAAAGGTGGCATATATCACGATAAAAATCGGCGACGCATACTAGCATGACACCTCAACTACATTAGATGATCTAGGTCACCTTATAAGGTCTATACACTATAAATTACAGGGTTTAAGCGCATTAAGCTTCAAAAACAGTTTCAGCCTCATCAGTACCGATCTTTAGAGTATAAAGTGCTGCCGGAGGTCGCTCCCTTTCAATTAAGTAACTCCAGTAATCATCATCAAATCCCGCGAGAAAATTATTGCCCTCGCCACGTGATTTTAAGATTAACCACCACCAGACCATGCCCCAACAGCCAAAGGTGACTATGGTGAGCAAAAAATGCAACAAATGATTAATCGAAGGCTGTGTAAGCGATCTGACTGTAGTAGCATGAGCTAAGTGAATCCTATTAGGGTGGCTAAAATATCGCCTAACCCTAAATTGATAGCGTCGGTAAATCGATGAGCTGACAGCTTTATTAGCCTGAACCGTAGAATTTAATCCTGATTGACATTGAGCATGTGGCTTTGCCATAACTGCCCCCAAAAACAAAACAAGTATAATTATTAAGCATAGCAGCTTAGACTTTAGTCGAATAAAAATTAGCACTATTTTTATATCAAGGAGCCACAATGAAAATAAGAAAAGGCCAACTATCAGATTTATCAGCATTAGTTGAATTTAACCAAGCCATGGCAATGGAAACTGAGCAGCTTCACTTGGATAATGAACAGCTCACTAAAGGGGTGAGCACTATGCTAAGCAGCCCAGAAAAAGGCTTTTATTTAGTGGCTGAGATAGATGGTGACATCGTGGGTTCATTAATGGTCACCCTTGAATGGAGTGATTGGTGCGCAACTAACTATTGCTGGATCCAAAGTGTGTATATACGCCCGCAAAACCGCCGCCAAGGAATATATGGCAAACTTTATCAGCAAGTTAAAGCAATGGCTGAGGACATGGGCGGCGCGGCCAGTTTCAGATTATATGTAGAGCATGATAATCATGCCGCTCAGCAAACCTATAAGGCACTCGGCATGGAGCAAAGCCATTATTTGATGTTTGAACAGCTTCCAGAAGCTCACTAATCAGCGTCAACTATCAAAAAATCTCAATAAAAAAGGCTTTCAAATGAAAGCCTTTTTATTGAGTTCAAGCTGTTATCTCAAGCTAAAAATCAAGCACAAAGGTTAGTCACTTTAATGGCTAAGCCACCCTGACTGGTTTCACGGTATTTAGAGTGCATGTCTTTGCCAGTCTCATACATAGTCGCGATCACTTTATCTAAGCTTACTCTAGGCTCTGAATTACGACGAAGCGCCATACGTGAGGCATTAATCGCTTTAACCGATGCTATGGCATTACGCTCAATACAAGGCACCTGCACTTGACCTGCGACTGGATCGCAAGTTAAGCCAAGGTTATGCTCCATGCCAATTTCAGCCGCCATACACACTTGTGAAGGTGAGCCGCCCATTAACTCAGCTAAGCCCGCCGCCGCCATAGAACACGCCACACCCACTTCACCCTGACAGCCCACTTCAGCACCAGAGATTGACGCATTACGTTTATAAAGCGAGCCGACTGCCGCTGCTGCTAAAAAATAACGACTGCATTCTTTAGGGCCAACCTTTTGAATAAACTTATTATAGTAAGCTAATACCGCAGGAATAATCCCAGCAGCGCCATTGGTTGGTGACGTCACCACGCGGCCACCAGCAGCATTTTCTTCGCTCACAGCTAAGGCAAATAAGTTAACCCAATCAATTATTTCCATTGGATCATTACTTAAACGCTCACAGCGTAATAACTCACGATGTAACGCTGGCGCTCGACGTGACACTTTTAGCGGCCCCGCTAACACCCCTTCAGTATGACAGCCCTTTTCAATGGCGTTTTGCATGGTTTTCCATACTAAACTAAAGCCAGTGTACATCTCTTCTTCAGTGCGAAAACACAGCTCATTTTGCTTCATCAAACCGCTGACGCTTAAACCTGACTCTTTGCAGTGCGCCATGAGTTCATCAGCAAAATTAAAGTGATAAGGTACTTTTACCCCATTAGAGTGTGTTTGATTAAACTCAGCTTCATCAACAATAAAGCCACCACCGATTGAATAGTAGGTATTTGAGTAAACACGCTCATCACCAATCCAAGCATGCAACTTCATCGCATTTTCATGTAATGGCAGCGTTTCAGGATGAAACACTAATGCATCAGTAGGGAACGCCACATGATGAATCGCATCACCAATGATAATTTCTTCGGTTTTAGCCACTTGAGCAATGAAATGTTCAATAGCTTCAATATCCACAGTTTCAGGCTCATTACCGGCTAAACCCATAATAATAGCGATATCAGTATGATGACCCTTTCCCGTTAGTGAAAGAGAACCATAAACATCCACGGTAAATTTAGTAATTTGTGTTAGCTGTCCTTGTTCAATTAAATCATCAACAAACCGATTAGCCGCTTTCATTGGGCCTACGGTATGCGAGCTTGATGGCCCAATACCAATCTTAAAGATTTCAAATGCACTAAACATAGATGTACCTCAACACTTTTGTATCTAAGCGCGCGGTTTTGGCTATCATGTCAAATCAACATCGATTGTAGTTAATCAGTTGAGTTAACTTAATTCACTTGGACCAAAACAACACACTAAAACAGCAAAGATAAAACAGAAAAGAGGAGCATCAAAGATACTCCTCTACTACAGCAAAACTTGAATTAATTTAGCTCATTAAGCCAAATAGAATCGCTGTCATAGCCAGTAAACCAGCAATAACCACAAACACATTACTAATGCGGCCACGGTAAGCTTTTAGCGCAGGTACTTTATGGACAGCATACATAGGCATTAGATAAAGGATTGCAGCAATAATCGGACCGCCCAACGCTTCAATCATGCCTAAAATGCTTGGGTTAATAACCGCAACAATCCAGATGCTGAAGAACATGAAAGCCAAAATGAATTTATTTAGCTTAGCCTCTGATACTTCTTTATTACTGCTACGTAATTGCTTAGTGATCATGCCTTTTAAACCTTCAGTCGCCCCTAAGTAGTGGCCAAAGAAAGAAGAAATAATCGCAATAAACGCAATAATAGGGCCAAAGTAGCTCACAAAACCACTTGAGTGAACATTGGCTAAGTAAGACAAAATAGCTAAGTTTTCACTCTTTGCTTCAGCAAGTTGCGCTGGGCTTAATGATAAAACACAAGAGAACACGAACAGCATCACGAAGCCCACAAGCATCATTGAGGTGTTACGTAAAATCACATCTGCTTTTTTAGCTGCATTGTTGCCATGCTCACGCTTAAGTGACACAGAGAATTGTGAAATTGCAGGAGAATGGTTAAAAGCAAAGATCAATACTGGAATAGTTAACCAAACAGTACCAAAAAACTCACCTGCCGATGGCACCACTTGCAAAGCATCCATTTTCCAGTCAGGAATTAAGTAAAATGACATAAATGCCAAAATCGCAACCAGTGGGTAGACTAAAAATTGTGTCACTTTCAGCATGAATTTTTCACCCGCAACCATCACTGACATCATGCCAATAATAAGTAATGCCGATAATAAAAAACGTGGCGGTGAGGCAAAGCCAAGCTGGTGAACAATAAAGCTATCAACTGTGTTAGTAATACCAACACCATAGATAAGCACAATAGGAAAAATAGCAAAGAAGTATAACAGCGTGATCGCTTTACCCGCATTAACGCCAAAGTGCTCTTCTACCACTTGAGTAATATCACTACCCGGATTCTTAGAAGAGCACACAAAGCGAGATAAACCGCGATGAGCAAGGTAAGTCATAGGTCCAATAATAACGGCCATCATGACTAAAGGCCAAAAACCGCCCATACCCGCGTTAATAGGTAAAAACAAAATACCGGCGCCAACAGCGGTGCCAAATAGACTTAACATCCAAGTGGTATCTTGACGACTCCAGCCTTTAACTTGAGTTTGCTCACCTTGAGTTGCTACAGCAACATCCTGCGCACTGATTGAATCTCTTTGCATGGAATAACCTTTGAGGTAACTAATTTGGCGCGGAGAATACAGTGTTCTTATTTGAGAATAGTGACCTAGTTCATTTTTTTGATCCCACACAGCAATAAGAGAGGCGCAATGTGCGCATGATCAAATATTAACTTGGTTACTAATACAGCTTCATTAACAACAATTAATTTAATTGCCAACATTAGATACAAATGATCAACTGCGAATGTACTGCAAAGTCACAAGCCAAAGGGGTTTAAACACTAATAACCTAGTGAATACTTGACTATTTCAATCAAGTAACTCAAGGTTTTTCGATGATAAAATAGCCTTATCACTGTCGAAAGGGAAACGAGAAGGTTAGCTTGAAATAGAAGATTAGCTTGAAAAAGAAAGTTAGCTGGAAATAGATAAGTAAGCTAAAAGCAAAGTTAATATTCACCCAGAAAAGCGTCGAATTTACATTTTTACAGCGGTAAATTCGACTCAACTGAAGTTATATACGATATAACAATATCGCTAGCCCGTTCTTAAACTTAATATGGCGGCGACATCCAGCGCCTTGTCATATTTGACAAACCCAGTCAGTTTTTGATCAATGGCATAAATCGACATACGGTCGGCCAATTCATTGCCTTCAATCCCCACATGAGCGGCAACGTGTTCAATCTCCATATCATCTTTAATGGCATCATAAAGTTCATGAGCCTGCTTAATGACTTCAAGATTGGCGATATCACCGGCAGTCTTGCGTTTCCAGCCTTTTGACTTCCAGCCATAAGCCCAATTAGTGATGCAATTAATCGAATATTGGGAGTCACTGAGTATTTTAACCGTTTGATTAGCCTTAATGGCCTTTTGTGCCACTAATATCGCTTGATAAAGCGCATTCAATTCGGCGCTATTATTGGTGCCATTGGGATTATATAAACCAAACCACAACTCAGCGACTGCGCCATTACGGTAAATCGCCATGCCTGAGCCCGCTTTACCAGGGTTGGGCTCACAGCCGCCATCAGTGAATATCATCACCTCATGAGTGGATAAATCAATCTTAGCTTTGCTGGTCGATGTTGTTTTAGCCGCAGTGCTAGCTTTACTTTTCGCGCTAAAAGCCGCTTTATCTATACTTTTACTTGCCGATGCGCCAAATGCCGCTTTAGCCTCTGCTTCAGTCGGGAAAGATTTGTATTTTGCTTGGGGAAATTTATCCACCTGCTTCTTGGTATAATCCCAACTGGTAAAAATGCCGGTCTCACGCCCTGCCCAAACCACATAAAACTTCTTCGCCATAATGACTTCTCTATAAAATCGCTTAAGATACTCAATGCGCACCAGTTTAGCGTATGACGTAGCAAAATCACCAACTGTTCAGTAAAACTTGGATACTAATTTATGCCTCAAGCACCATTAACGATTATTGTCGGCTCAAATAACCCCGTAAAAATCAATGCCGCCAAAGTGGCCATCAGTCAGTATTTTCCTGATCGTAAAATCAATTGCAGCGGCATGCATGCCCCCTCGTTAGTGGCCGATCAACCCATGACAGATGCAGAAACCAAATTAGGGGCCATTAATCGCGCCCAGTTTTGCCAGTCGCAATACCAATCAAATGCCCAAGAGGCTGACTTTTTTATCGCGATGGAAGGCGGTGTTGATAATTTTGACCATGGCCCTGCGACATTTGCTTATATGGCCATCATTCATAAGCAACAACTATCAGTTGGTCGCAGCGCGCTACTGCCATTACCCACTCAAGTTTACCAAGCACTAGAGCAAGGTGAAGAGCTGGGCCATGTAATGGATAAACTCTTTAATACCCACAACATTAAGCAAAAAGGCGGCGCAATTGGATTACTCACTCACGGCTTAGCAACCCGCGAAAGCATTTACACCCAAGCGATTATTTTAGCGATGGCGCCTTTTATGAATGCTGAATTTTTCAACAATTAGTTTGCCCATAGGAATAAGTTACTTTGTTTTATGGATAAAGATTGCTAACTTCGAAGTAACTCGTTTCCATAGGAGAATTAAATGGAATATCAACGCATAGCGCATTCTAGCCTTGATGTTAGCAAGATTTGTCTTGGTACCATGACATGGGGCGAACAAAATACCCAAGCCCAAGCTTTTGCACAAATGGATTACGCCATTGGTCGTGGAATTAACTTTATTGATACCGCTGAAATGTATCCTGTGCCACCCAGTGCTGACACCCAAGGTGAAACTGAGCGCATTATTGGTCACTACCTTAAACAAAGAGGTAATCGCGATAATTTAGTCATTGCATCAAAAGTGTCAGCTGCAGGCCCTAAAAGTGATTTTGTTAGACCAAACATGGCCTTAGATTGGGTCAACATCCACCAAGCGGTTGATGCATCACTAGAGCGACTACAAGTCGATACCATTGATTTATATCAGCTGCACTGGCCTGATAGACACTGTAATTACTTCGGTGAGCTACTTTACGACCAACTGGATGATGAACATCAAACCCCTATTTTAGAAACCTTAGAAGCATTAGCTGAAGTCATCCGCCAAGGAAAAGTGCGCTATATCGGCGTGTCCAATGAAACCCCTTGGGGCTTAATGCAATACCTTCGATTAGCTGAAAAGCATGGCTTACCCCGCATCGTCAGTGTGCAAAATCCTTATAGTTTGCTTAATCGCAGCTTTGAGGTGGGCATGTCTGAAATCAGCCACCGTGAAGAATTGCCTTTGCTGGCCTACTCGCCTTTAGCTTTTGGCGCATTAACAGGTAAATATGAAAATAATCAGTGGCCTGAAAACGCCAGATTAACGTTATTTAAGCGCTTTGCCCGCTATAACAGCACAGCAATGGCAATTGAAGCTACTCAAGCTTATGTGGATTTAGCCCGTGAGTTTGGTTTGTCGCCAACCCAAATGGCCTTAGCCTTTGTTAATTCAAGACGCTTTGTCGCTTCAAACATTATTGGCGCTACCAATCTTGAACAGTTAAAAGAAAATATCGATAGCCTTGATGTTAGTTTGTCCGCAGAGCTTATTGGCCGCATCAACGAGCTGTCTAACCTTTATCGCTTGCCTTGCCCATAACAAGTGTGGATAACAGGGGTTAATAAGACCTTTTGCCAATCAGCATATTGATGCTTGCAATAAGCGCTACAATCTATGAAGATCGTAGCGCTTTTCTTATGCTGAAGCGATAACTTCAGCGATTCATCATTAACTTAACGAGCTTTCAATGACAGTGCCTGTGGATACCGTTTTAATTAATAATGCCTTTGATCACCAAGCTATTCGATCTCAGTTTCCAATATTGGATCAACAGCTAGATGATAATCCATTGTGTTATTTAGATACGGCAGCCACCAGCCAAAAGCCTGTTAGTGTCATTGAGGCAATGACTCAGTATTATCAGCATGATAACGCTAATGTGCATCGCGCCGCCCATCAGTTATCAGCCAGAGCCACAGCCAACTATGAACACGTTCGTCATCAAGTTAAGCAATTTATTAATGCTAGCCAAACTGAAGAAGTTATTTTCACTCACGGCACCACTGAATCGATCAACATGGTCGCTGCAGGCTTAAGCAAACAGCTTAAAGCTAATGATATTATTTTAGTTGATAGCGCCGCCCATCACGCCAACTTAGTACCATGGCAACAATTGGCCAAAAATACCGGCGCTGTGGTTAAACCCATTCCACTGAATGAGCATTTATCCATTGATATCAATGCCTATTCAGCACTGCTTAGTTTAAAACCTAAGCTTGTGGCCATAAGCCATGTGACCAATGCGCTGGGGTCGGTAAATGATGTCAGCCAATTAGTTGAGTTTGCCCAGCAAGTAGGTGCACTCACTCTTGTTGATGGCGCTCAGGCCATCGCCCATATCGATGTCGATGTACAACAAATTAACTGCGACTTTTATGTGTTTTCAGGCCATAAAATGTATGGCCCCACTGGCGTTGGGATCTTATACGGCCGTTATGCCGAGCTCGATAAGCTTGAACCGCTGCTAACAGGCGGCGAAATGATAAAGTCGGTGAGTTTTGAAGCTACCACCTTTGGGGAACTGCCCAATAAATTAGAAGCGGGCACCCCAGCGATTTCAGCGGTTATCGGTTTAGGCGCAGCAATTAGTTTTATCAATGAACTGCCAAAAGCTGAGTTACTGGCCCATGAGCAAAGCTTACTGAACTATTTGCAAAATGAACTCAGAAACTTAGGCGATATAACCCTTATTGGTGCAACGCCGCATAATATTGGCGTGGTTGCGTTTAACTTGGCACAAGAGCATCATCAAGATGTTGGGATACTACTTGATCAACAAGGCATAGCCGTTCGTTGTGGCCACCACTGCGCCATGCCATTAATGCAGCAGTTAAACATTAAAGGTTGTTGCCGAGCATCCATTGGCCTCTATACTAATAAGCAAGACATTGACCTGTTTATCGCGGCGCTGGGTAATGTTAAAGATCTACTGTTATAGCCTTAAGTTATAGCCTTATGTTATAGCCTGATGTTTTAGCCAGGCTTTTTAACCTTAGCTTTATAGCTGCAAATACTCTCCACCACCTGATAGTAAATTGAGAAAATGACTAACCAATTACCACAACCCCAAGAGCACTGTTTTAAACCGCTAGATAATAAGGTCGCACAAGCCGTCAGCGCGATTGAGTCAGCAAGCAACTGGCAAGATAAATACCGTCAAATCATGCTGGTTGGTAAAGCCCTACCGACACTTGATGATGCCTTTAAGCTAGAGTCAGCCCAAGTAAAAGGCTGCGAAAGCCAAGCGTGGCTTTACCATAAAGCGATTGATGGCAAACATTTTTTTTGTGCCGACAGTGATTCACGTATAGTTAAGGGTCTAATTGCTATACTGTTATATGCAACTCATACAAAAACCAGTGCCGCCATTAGTGCATTTGACTTAACTGAGTATTTTGAACAATTAGGACTTAGCGGCCAATTAAGCCCCTCTCGTACCAATGGGCTTACCGCACTCGCCAATGCTATTAAGCAATACGCCGCAAACTAATCAATAATGATTACGAGCGTTAAAAGGAATAACAATGTCTGAAAGCGCTTGTAACCAAAACAGAAGAACCCTACTTAAAGGGATCGCTGCAACCAGCTTACTTTGCCCGCTGTATAGCACTTCTGTGTTTGCCGCCTCCAAAAAGCGCCTCTATATTGATGGTTTATCATTTCTGCCCGAAAACCTAGCAGATGTTCGCGAATCAAAACTTGATGCTTACATCTGTGATATCTCCGCTATCGAAACTATTACACAGCCCGATGGCACCACCAATTACAAACGCACCTACCAAGCCTGTATTGAAAGTATAAAACAAGCTAAAAAAGTGGTCGATGATAACCCTTCAGTTTTATTACAAGGGCTAACAGGCAACGACATTGCCAAAGCCCGAAATGAGCAGCGCACCGCGGTGTACTTTCAAATCCAAGGCGCTGACTGTGTTGAAGCCGATGCCGATATCACTAACATTGGCGATAAACCTTGGCCACAACTAGACCAATTTCACCAACATGGTTTACGGGTGCTGCAATTAACCCACCACTACGGCAACCGCTTTGCCGGTGGCGCATTAGACAATGATGGCTTTCAAAGCCTCAATAAGCCACTGACCGCTGATGGTAAGGCATTAATCGCCGAGCTTAATCGTCACAATATTCTTATCGATGTCAGTCACTCAAGTCCGCAAACCGCACTGGATACCGCTAAAGTCTCCACTAAACCCATAGTGCAAAGCCATGGCGCTGTGCGCTCCATCGTCAATAATGCTCGCTGCTCACCCGATGAAGTGATCCGCGCTATTGCCGACACTGGCGGTGTGTTTGGTATTTTCATGATGAGCTTTTGGCTCACCAATAAGCCTGTGCCGAGTATTGATGATTATATTCGTCAACTTGATAGAGTCGCTAGACTGGGCGGCATGGATGCAGTAGCCATTGCCAATGATTTCCCACTGCGGGGCCAAGAAAACTTACTGGCGTTAAATAACAATAACGCCGAAGGGGTAAAACAATACCTGGGTTGGTGGCAAAGTCTTGCTGATAAAAATGTATTAGGCTTTGACCATACCCCAGAGCATGTGGTGATCCCAGAATTTAACCATATCGACAGAATGAGTCGCATTGACGATGCACTGGCCAAAGCACGTTATAAGTCGAGCGATAGAGACCGCTTTTTAGGTGGTAACTGGCAAAGAGTGCTTAAACAAGTGTTGGTTTAATTTACATCGGATTTAGACCTACATCCTTTATTTCCAAACTCCGTTTGGATTAACATTGTGGCGCTTCGTTCACACCTGATTTATTTTTTTAAATATTTCCAAACTCCGTTTTATTAACGTCGTGGCGCTTCGCCCACACCAGATTTAGGCTGTTGGTTTCCTTTCTGTATTTCCAAACTCCGTTTGGATTAAC